>CAYFVI010000202.1:0-2986 GCA_964346525.1 uncultured Dehalococcoidaceae bacterium | reverse complement strand
CTAATTCCGCAATCGAAGAGGCGCCGACTGCACCCTGTTTCACCAGCGCCTGTACCGCTTCCGGCACGGGGTCAAAAACGACAACCTTATGCCCGCCATTGAGCAGCCGGCGCACCATGTTACCGCCCATCCTGCCCAGCCCGATCATGCCTAACTCCATCTCATGCTTCCTCCCTGTCAGCTAAGTTAAATTAGATACCTTTCGGGCAAAAGCAGCCACGTCTCGGGAGTCAAGATGGACTCTGACCACACACCTCTTCAGTGACAGCAGGGTCTGCAGGTCACCGAGCGCCTGCGCATCCGCCAGTATATCAAAGGTGTACGGGGCGCCAGGAATGGGTATCTTATGCTGATGGGCCATCGTAACCTGAAGGAAAAGCCCTTTATCGGGACCTCCCTTGTGCAGTTGCCCCGTGGAGTGCAGCAAACGTGGCCCGTAGCCGGCGGTAGTGGCGATGTGGTGTTTCTCCATCACCTTGCGACGCAACTCAGCACATGCCTTCTCCAGTTCCGGCAATCTTTTGGTGTAAGCCATAATCGCCAGGTAATCGCCCTGCCTGACACCAGACAACAATTCATCAAGTGAATCAAAAACTTTCAGAGACGGCAGATGGCCTGAGTCCTGAAACTCCTGTAGGACCCGGGCGGTGGCGTCCTTGGCCGCCTGTACATTGGGCTGGTCAAACGGATTTATACCCAGCACAGAGCCTGCCACTGCGGTGGCAAATTCCCAGCGGAAGAACTCAGCACCGATGTCATGCTTATCCCTTAGTTCCATCGTAACCACCTCCCGCCCGGAAGACTTGATGCGCTCCACGGCCTGATCAATATCGTCGTTATCGTCATTTTGAAGGCGCAGGCAGACGAAAAGTCGGTCATCACCGTAGTGCTCAGGAGCTATAAATGGCTCACCTATGACAGGAATAATCCCGGTTCCCTCTTTGCCCGTGCTCTCGGCGATAAGCTGTTCCAGCCACAGTCCAAAGCTAACGATTGACGGTGAAGCAATCAGCGTCAATTTATCTCTACCACTACGGGCACAGGTGCCAATCAATGCCCCGAGCCAAGCACCTGGGTTTTCCTCAAGTGGTACATCGGCAGCACATTGACGCCTCATTTTATCAGAGCGCTCCAGAATAGATGTTATGTCAACTCCTATCAGCGCCGCCGGCACCAAACCAAAGTAGGACAGCACCGAGTAGCGGCCACCCACGTCCTCCGGGTTCAGGAAGGCGCGGCGGAATCCTGTCTCCTCAGCCATCCTGGCCAGCGATGTCCCGGCGTCGGTAATGGCGACAAAATTCTGCCCGGCCCGCTCCTTCCCTACCGACCGCTCGACCAGTCCGCGGAAGTACCGGTAAAAAGTGCTCGTCTCGATAGTGCCGCCCGACTTCGATGAAACCAGGAACAGGGTAGTTGCCAGGTCGATAGCTTCCGTAACCTCGGCCACCCAGCCCGGCACGGTGGAGTCCAGCACCTGGAAATCCGGATAGCCGGGGCCACTGCCCATAGTATGGTGCAACACCTCGGCGCCCAGGCTGGCACCACCCATGCCCAGCAGAACGACGTGTCTGTATCCAGCATCGCGCACCTCTTCCGCAAACGACGTTAATTCCGACACCTTCTCCTTCATCGTCTCGGGGAGAACCAGCCAGCCAAGTCGATTGGCAATCTCCTTTGGTTCCGGTTTCCAAACCGTATGGTCCTTTTGCCAGATACGCGCTACCATATCTTTTCGTCTGAAGTCATCGAGCATTTCTTCAATACCCGGGAAATCCATCATGGCAAGCTCTTTTATCCGCCTTTCTTTCTTATCATGTTTTGCGATTCGATATCCAGCATTTTTTGCAGGCGACGTCGGTGCCGCTTTTCATCGGAAAACTCGGCTTTCAGAAAAGCGTCGACTACTTCCGTGGCCAGTGCTCCTCCCACCACCCGCGCCCCGAGGCAAAGGATATTCATATCGTCGTGCTCCACACCCTGATGCGCCGAATAGGTATCATGGCAGGGGCAGGCCCGCACCCCAGGTATTTTATTGGCCACGATGCAAGCGCCGATGCCGCTGCCGCAAATGATGATACCTCTCTCTACTTTCCCCGAAGCCACCGCCTCGGCGACGGACAGTGCATAATCGGGATAGTCATCGGTGGGAATAAGCGTTTCGGCACCCATATCCAGCACTTCATAGCCGTTTTCCCGCAGCCAGGGGGTTAGCTCAGCTTTAAGGGGGAAACCGCCGTGGTCGGCACCTATGGCAACTCGCAGAGTCATTTCTTACCTCCTCGCAGAAGGTTTTCCGCTCCATCAGCCACGCGCTGCGCGGTCAGGCCCAGCTTCTCGTAAATTACCTTGCCCGGAGCAGAATAGCCAAAATGAGATATTCCGATAATAGCTCCGTTATCGCCAACGTATCTCTCCCAGCCCAGCGGACTGCCGGCCTCGATGGATATCCGGGCTTTTATGCTCTCCGGCAACACCGCGTCACGGTATTCGGCGGGCTGGGCCTCAAACAATTCCCAGGACGGCAGCGATACGATGCGCGCCTTGATACCCCTTTCCTGCAGCATTTTCCCGGCCTCCAGCGCGATGTGTACCTCCGAACCGGTACCTATGATAATCACGTCAGGTGTGGTCGCTGTCCCCCAGAGCACATAACCGCCTCGCTGTACGCCACTGGCCGGAGCCAATTCGCTCCGGTCAAGCACCAGCAGGTTCTGCCGGCTGAGCACCAGCGCCGTCGGCCCATTGCGCCGCTGCAAAGCTATCTTCCACGCCTCCACGGTCTCGGTGGCATCGGCGGGGCGGATGGTCACCAGATTGGGCACCGCCCTCAGTCCGGCTAGCTGCTCAACGGGCTGGTGGGTCGGCCCATCCTCCCCCAGCCCAACCGAGTCGTGGGAGAAAATGTAAATCACCCGCAACCCCATCATGGCCGCCAGACGCACCGGTGGGCGCATGTAGTCATAGAAAATGAGAAACGTCCCTG
>CAYFVI010000201.1:0-3128 GCA_964346525.1 uncultured Dehalococcoidaceae bacterium | reverse complement strand
GGTTCCACCGCCGGGTGCGAGGTGCGCAAAGCGAATGGCGCCACGCAGGTATCTATCATATCCACGCCGGCTTCGGCGGCCTTGTACAGGGACATTGAGCCCATGCCGCTGGTGTAATGAGTGTGCAGATGAATGGGCACCTTGACTGTTTTCTTCAGGGCGGAGACGAGGTTATAGGCGTCATCGGGGGCAATGAGCCCGGCCATGTCCTTGATGCAGATGCTGTCGGCACCCATGTCCTCAAGGATATGCGCCTTTTCTAGATAATAATCGAGGGTGAACACCGGCCCGCCCATTTTGGGTTCGGTCAGGGAATAGCAGATAGAAAGCTGGGCATGTTTGCCGCATTCCTTGACTGTCTTGCAGGAGGTCTCTAGGTTGCGCTCATCATTGAGTGCATCAAATATGCGGAAAATGTCGATGCCGCACTCCGCGGCGTGTTTCACAAAAGCGATGACCACGTCGTCGGCGTAGTTGCGGTAGCCAACGAGGTTCTGCCCGCGCAGCAACATCTGCAGAGGGGTATTGGGCATTAACTTTTTCAGGGCACGAGGCCTATCCCACGGGTCTTCGTTCAGGAAACGGCAGGCGACATCAAAAGTGGCGCCGCCCCACACCTCCATGGAATAAAACCCGGCTTTGTTCATTTCCTCGGCGATGGGCAGCATATCTTCGGTGCGCATGCGGGTGGCGAAATTGGACTGGTGGCCATCACGTAAAGTCAGGTCGGTGATTTTCAGAGGATTATTGTTTGGCGTAACCTTCATTATGCCCATACCTCCTAAAGCGGAATATATTATGCTTGATACCTCACTTATTTTACACGGTTCGATTATGATTGGCAAAATGGTGGTCGAACATGTATGGCTGTAATTTTACAAAGGGAACGACCATAACGTAGAATGCCTAGGGGATTGGGATGAGGCTTATTGCCTTGAGGAGGGATTTTTCTGGTTCCTGCTGAACGGTACGGAATGGATGCAACGGCCACCAGACGACCGTTTTTTTATGGCTGGGTCATCGTTGCTGCCTGTCTCGTTATCCTGTCGATGCACACCGGGCTGATTTATACCTACGGTGTCTTCTTCAAGCACTTAATCGCTGATTTCGGCTGGAGTCGGGCGGCTACCTCCGGGGTACACTCTCTGTTCATGTTTTCCCATGGAGCTTTTGCCATCGCTATGGGGTGGTTGACGGACAGGTTCGGGCCGGCCAAGGTGATGGCGGCCTGTGCTTTCATTGGTGGAGTGGGGCTGGCGCTGACCAGCCAGGTCAACACGCTGTGGCAGCTTTATATCACGTATGGATTGATATTTGGCATTGGTGAGAGCGCTGGATTCGCCATTACCACAGCAACCACGGCACGATGGTTTATAAAGCGTCGAGGGCTGGCTCTGGGCATTGTCGCCAGTGGTTCCGGCATAGGTGTGCTGTTTATCGCGCCGGTTACGGAACGCCTCATCGCTGCCTTTGACTGGTCAATAGCATACCTGGTTCTTGCCGCAGCTACCTGGATAGCTATGATTCCAAGTGCTCTGTTCCTACGGCGCGACCCCGCGGAGAAGGGGCTTCGACCTTACGGCTCTGATGGGGCCATAACCGCCGTAAATGAAATTGAGCAGATAAAAGCCAATACCGCAGAACCAGGCATCCATTTGAGGGTGGCAGCTCGATATAAACCGCTGTGGATGATCTTTATCGTCTATTTTCTATTTAACTTCTGCCTGCAAATGGTGATGGTTCATCTGTTCAACTACGCAACCGATATCGGAATTACGTCGTTGATTGCCGCCACTTTCATCAGCATCATCGGCATCGGCAGCTTTTTTGGTCGGTTGCTTATGGGTATTGCCTCCGCCCGGATAGGTGCCAATAACGCGCTGCTGATATGCTGCGCCATTATGATGTCCACCCTTATCCTTCTTATCTTCACCCGGGAGCTGTGGATGTTTTACCTTTTCGCAATTGTCTTTGGCTTTGCCTACGGAGGTGAAGTACCGCAGGTGCCGGTTCTGATTGGACAATTTTTTGGGCTGCGTGCCGTGGCGACACTGGTCGGGGTGATTGTATTTGGTGCCACCGTCGGCGGCGGCATAGGAGCCTGGGTGGGAGGTAAGGTCTTCGATTTAACTCTGAGTTACCAGCTTGCCTTCACCATTGCGGCCGTTGCCAGCTTTATTGCGGTGGTACTGACGCTGATGCTGAAAAAGTCAAAGCCGGTGAAACCGAAGTGACCGTTACCGACGGCGGTTGTTTTCCTTGCCAATGTAACGGGAAAAGAGTATAATTCTGTTCTGATTGCCTCTGGTCGGAAGTTAACCGCGACCGGCACTCATCATGAAGTCGCCTTGAAAGGATACGGTTATAAATAGACGCGGAGTTCTGGCATTCCTGATGGGAATGTTGCCCCTCTTTGTGGTCGCTCACTTCGGGCATCATCTGATGATGGCGTTGCTTTCACCTCTTCTCCCCTTTATCCGCAACGATTTTATCCTCTCCTATACTCAGGTGGGCGGGCTGCTTTTTGCCTATAACCTTTCCTATGGGCTCAGCCAGCTTCCCGCAGGCTGGGCGGCGGACCGCCTTGGCCCCCGCATCATGCTCACCGCCGGTGTTGCCGGAGTGGCGTTTGCCGGACTTTTGATAGGTCTCTCGCCAAACTACATCATCCTTGCCCTTCTTCTTGTTATCCTGGGACTGGCGGGAGGTGGTTACCATCCCGCCGCATCACCGCTGGTCTCCGCCTCGGTTAAGCCGGAGAACAGGGGTAAAGCGCTGGGCATCCATCAAATAGGTGGCACGGGCAGCTTTTTTTTGGCACCGTTGATCGCCGCGGGCCTTGCCGGTGCGCTGGGCTGGCGTGGCGCCTTCCTTTCCATATCAATTCCCGCCATTGCCTTTGGCATAATGTTTTACATTCTCCTGGGACGAATGGGATATACCGGCATAGCTCAGAAGAAGGCGACAGGCGCAGCGGCGACAGGACCATCTGAGCCGCTCGACATGCGTCGGCTGTCAGCATTCATAGCTATGGGTATTGCCAGCATGGTACTGATATATTCCTCTCTTCAATTTGTTCCGCTCTATGCCGTTGACGTGCTCGGTGCCAGCGAGGGGAGGGGTGGTGC
>CAYFVI010000200.1:0-1882 GCA_964346525.1 uncultured Dehalococcoidaceae bacterium | reverse complement strand
TCCGGGCCAAGTAATCGAGCATCCCGATTTCAAAGCCGTCTTCTATATCACTGATGCGGTACAGGTCGACGTGATAAACGGGAAGCCGGCCCCGGTACTCATTGACAAAGGCGAAGGTGGGGCTGCTGACCTCCTTCTCCGGAATACCCAGGCCGAGACACAGGCCCCGGGTGAAAAGCGTTTTCCCGCAGCCGAGCTCACCTACCAAGGCGATAACCACTCCCGCAGTGATTTTCTGGCCCAGTTGCCGGCCCAGACGGAGCGTGGCAGCCGGGCTGCTGCTGAAAAAAAGGCGCGTCTTTTTGGCGGTTTTTGAAGCTGGCATCACTGTTATTCCTCTTGACGGTAGTATATCATAATGGTAATCTGTGTTCTATAAACATGGTGAAAAGGCAGGCAAGACCGACTGCAGACAAGGGCCTCCGCATCGCCACCACCGACGACATCGAAGTTTCCACCTATCTGGAAATCGCCAAAGAGATGGGTGGAGAGCAACCGTCGGCGGCGAAAGAAGCGGTACCCGGGGCGGAACGCGAAGCGGTAATCGTTATCGATTTCGGCTCACAATACAGCTTGCTCATCGCCCGCCGCATCCGTGAGTGCCAGGTCTACTGCGAACTGGTGCCCCATGATGCCCCCTGGGAGAAAATAGCTCCGCTCAATCCGCGGGGCTTTATTCTTTCCGGCGGACCGAAGAGCGTTTACGAACCCAACGCACCGCTGGCCCCATCTTATATCTACGAAAGCCATCTGCCAGTGCTCGGTATCTGCTACGGGATGGGGGTCATCGCCAAGCAATTGGGGGGCAAGGTGGCGCTGGGAACAAAGCGCGAATACGGCTACGCCGTCCTTCACCTGAGCAGCTTCGACTCGCCACTATTCGCCGATTTACCCGAATCCACTCCGGTCTGGATGAGCCACGGTGACAAAATCGAAGAGATGCCACCCGGCTTTACCGCCATAGCCTACACGGAAAACTCGCCGGTGGCCGTAATGGGCAACGGCGACAGCATTTTCGGGCTCCAGTTCCACCCCGAGGTTGTCCACACCCCGGAAGGGAAAACGATACTTCGCAATTTTGTCTACCGGGTATGCGGCTGCAAGGGCAACTGGACCATGGGCAGCTTCATCAATGAGAGCATCGCCCGGACCAGGGAAACAGTTGGCGATGGCAAAGTCATCTGTGCCCTCTCCGGCGGCGTCGATTCGGCGGTGGTCGCCACGCTTACTCACCGCGCCGTTGGCGACCAGCTTACCTGCATCTTTGTCAATAACGGACTACTGCGTCGCGAGGAAGCGGAAAGAACGCTCAAGGTATTTCAGCAGAACCTGGGCATGAATATCCGCTACGTTGACGCCAGCGAGCGGTTCCTCGCCCGCCTGAAAGGCGTCATCGACCCGGAAGTAAAACGCAAGGTCATCGGCGAGGAGTTCATCCACGTCTTTGAAGAAGAAGCCAGCAAGGCGGGCAAGGTTGATTTTCTCGCCCAGGGAACGCTATATCCTGATGTTATCGAAAGTACGTCCTCGGTAAGCAACGTCTCCGCCAAAATCAAGACCCACCATAATGTAGGCGGCCTGCCCGCCAGAATGACGCTGAACCTCCTTGAGCCGCTGCGTTACCTTTTTAAAGATGAGGTGCGCCAAGTAGGGCTGGAACTGGGCCTCCCCGAGGAGATGGTCTGGCGACAGCCTTTCCCCGGTCCCGGGCTGGCCATCCGCATCATCGGTGAGGTGACCAGGGAAAAGCTGGAGATACTGCGCAGCGCAGACTTTATCCTCATGAACGAGATCAAAAAGGCCAAGCTTTACCGCCATCTCTGGCAGAGCATCGCCATTCTCCCCCATATTCCTAGCGTCGGCGTGATGGGCGACTACCGTA
>CAYFVI010000199.1:0-6008 GCA_964346525.1 uncultured Dehalococcoidaceae bacterium | reverse complement strand
ATCTACGAGCAGTTCACCGGGCAGGGCAGGGAAGAGATCGAGTCGCGGTTTGAGGGAAAGGGCTACGTGGACTTGAAGCGGGAACTGGCCGAGGTGGTCGTGGAGGGTTTAAGCCCGGTGCAATCGCGCTACCGTGAACTGACCGCTGACCCGTCCCACCTTGACCGGCTGCTGGCCGAAGGGGCAGGTAGGGTCAGGCCCACCGCCGAGAAAACCCTGGCCCTGGTCAAAGAGCGGGTAGGGCTAGGTTAACGCATCAACGCTACCCTTTGATAACGCCGATTGGTTTGGTTCTGGCCACGATTTTGGAGATACCGGCATTGTGGGTAATTCCCACCACTGAGGAGACGTCTTTATAGGCTTCCGGGGCTTCCTCGGCCAGCCCGGCAAGGCTGCCCGCCCGCACCGTTATGCCGCGAGATTGCAGTGATTCCAGAACGTCCCTCCCGCTGAGGTGCCTCTTGGCCGCGGAGCGGCTCTGCACCCTGCCAGCACCGTGGCAGGTGGAGCCAAATGTTTCTTTCATCGCCTGTTCCGTCCCCACCAGCACGTAGGAGATCCTTCCCATGTCCCCGGGGATAAGAACCGGTTGACCGACCTGGGCGTATTTTTTAGGCACTTCGGGGTGGCCGGCGGGGAAGGCGCGGGTGGCCCCCTTGCGGTGCACGCAGAGCTTCAGCTTCTGGCCATCGACCTGGTGCTCCTCTATCTTGGCGATATTGTGGGCGACGTCGTAAATGAGCTCTAGGCCGGCGTCCGCCTCGCATTTGCCCAGCACCCGGCAGAATGCCTCCCTCACCCAGTGGGCGATGCACTGGCGGTTGGCCCAGGCATAGTTGGCCGCGCAGCGCATCGCCGCCAGATATGCCTGTCCCTCAGGGGAATTGACCGGGCTGCAGGCGAGCTGGCGGTCGGGGAGATTTATATCATACTTGGTCATGGCCTTGACCATCTCCTTGACGTAGTCATCAGCCACCTGATGTCCCAGGCCGCGCGAGCCGCAGTGGATGTAGAGCACGGCTTGACCCACCTCGTTGATGCCCATAGCCCGGGCAATATCCGGCTCGTAGATTTTGTCCACCAGAGCCACTTCAAGGAAATGATTGCCCGAGCCCAGTGTGCCCAGTTGTGGGGTGCCACGTTCTTTGGCCCGGCCGCTTACTGCGGAGGGGTCCGCCCCGGCCATTTCGCCGTTTTCCTCGGTGCTCTCCGGGTCTTCCGGTCGACCGTACCCGTGTTCCACCGCCCAGCGGGAGCCTTTTCTCAGCACGTCGTTGATCTCTCCGCCCCTCAGCCTGATTTTGCCCTTGGAGCCCACGCCCGAGGGCACGCTGTTGTACAGGGCGTCCATCAGCGGCTTTATTTTCGGGCAGACTTCATCCTGTGTCAGGTTGGTGCGCAGCAGGCGCACTCCGCAGTTGATGTCGAAGCCCACGCCTCCCGGCGAGATCACCCCGTCATCGGTCCTCATGGCCGCCACCCCGCCGATGGGGAAGCCGTAGCCCCAGTGGATATCGGGCATGGCGAGGGAATGGTTCACTATGCCGGGCAGAAAGGCGACGTTGGCCACCTGCTCTGGTCCCTGTTCCTCTCTTATCTGCTTCACCATATCGGCGTCGGCGTAGATGATGCCGGGCACACGCATGCCCTGCTTGTAACTTTTCGGTATTTTCCAGCGGTAGTCATCTATTTTTTCCAGCGGTCCGTTCCAGGTTGCCATCTCATCACCTTCTACACATCAAAGATAACCTGCACCTGATTTTTCTCCCGGTCAACCGTCAGCATGTGGTAGGTGGCTGATTTCACCCCGAGCTTTAGTCGATGGCGGGAAGGGTCATATTTTTCTCCGTAGCAGGTTGCCTTTAAACCCGAACCATCGAAATGCTCGATAGCAAACCGTTTCAGCAGCAGCATCTCCACGTCAAAGATGTAGAGCAAATAGTTGAGCCACTCAAAGAGCAGGCTTTCCATGTCCTCTTCTTCAAGTTCTACCCGGCGGGACTCCTTTTCTTGAACCCCGTTCAAGTCAGCTATAATGGAGAATAGGCCATAGGCGGCATTGGCAAATGCCTCAGCCAGGTCACGCCCGTAGGCGACCAGCCCCATATCCGCTGTATGCTCGATGAGCTGGAACCGTTTCATTTTCGCTCCCTGTAAATATTATATCGTATGGCGTTGGTGGCAGCTATAGGATACGGGAATCTTCTTGAATAAAAGCGGTATCCCTTGTATCATTAAGGGAAGCGGCCCAAATTTTGACAAAGGAGCACAATGACTTTACATAACTGGGATATTAAAGACCGTTCGCTCGCTGAGGCCGGCCGACAGCGAATTGAATGGGCGTTCCGGGAGATGCCGGTGGTGGGGCTGATACGGGAACGGTTTGCCAAAGAGCAACCACTGAAAGGGGTGCGGGTCTCCGCCTGTCTCCATGTCACCAGCGAAACGGCTAACTTGGCACTTACTCTGAAGTCGGGAGGCGCCGACCTGGTTCTCTGCGCTTCCAATCCTCTGAGCACTCAGGATGACGTGGCCGCGGCGCTGGTGGAGTATGATATCCCGACCAATGCTATCAAAGGTGAGGACGAGACGACCTATTACAAACATATCGACACGGCTATAGACCACAAACCGCAGCTTACCGTTGATGACGGTGCTGACTTGGTGACCACGCTGCATACCAAAAGGCGGGAGATGATTGATAGCGTCATCGGCGGGACCGAGGAGACGACCACCGGTGTGGTCCGCCTGCGCAGCATGGCAAAGGCAGGGAAGCTGAAGTATCCCATCATTGCCGTGAACGATGCGCAGACCAAGTACCTATTTGATAACTGCTACGGGACCGGACAGAGCACCATCGATGGCATCACCCGTGCCACCAATATTTTGTGGGCGGGGAAAAAGGTGGTGGTGTGCGGCTACGGGTGGTGCGGCCACGGCGTGGCCATGCGGGCCAGAGGGCTGGGTGCCCACGTCATTGTCGTTGAGGTGGCGCCGGTGCGGGCGCTGGAGGCGGTGATGGACGGCTTCCAAGTCATACCGCTTATGGAGGCAGCCAGAGTGAGCGATATTTTCATCACCACGACGGGCGACAAAAGTGTGATTGACGATAAACATTTTGAAGTGATGAAGGACGGTGCCATCTTGGCCAACAGCGGGCACTTCAATGTGGAAATAAATATCCCGGCTCTCGAAAGCATGACAAAGCGCAAACGGAGAATACGTGACTTCGTTGATGAGTACGCACTGGTAGATGGGCGCTGCCTTTATTTATTGGGAGAGGGGAGACTGATAAATCTGGCGGCGGCGGAAGGCCACCCGGCCAGCGTCATGGATATGAGCTTTGCCAACCAGGCACTGTGTTTGGAATATCTGGCCTTAAATACGGGAAAGCTGGAAGCTTGGGTTCATCCCGTGCCGGAGGACATTGACCGGCAGGTTGCGCGATTGAAACTCAGCGCGATGGATGTTGATATCGACAGCCTGACCCAGGAGCAGAGGAAATACCTGGCGGGCTGGGAAGAGGGAACATAGTATTTTGAAGTCATTAAAATGGAGGGGAGAATGCCCAGTAGTTTTGCGAGTTCATCCAAATACCTGCTAACATCGGAGTCAGTTACCGAAGGGCATCCGGACAAGATTTGCGACCAGATATCGGATGCCATACTGGATGAAATAATGAAACAGGACCCGTATGGCCGGGTGGCATGTGAAACGGCGGTGACCAACGGTCTGGTTATTGTCATGGGGGAGATAACCACAAAATGCTACGTGGAGGTTCCTCAGATAGTACGGAGGATGGTTCGAGATATCGGTTATACGCGCCCCGAATACGGGTTTGATTTCCAATCATGCGGCGTGATGGTCTCTATAAACGAGCAGTCGGCGGATATTGCGCAGGGCGTGGACAAATCGCTGGAAGCCAAGACTGAGAAATCAGCCACCGAAATTGACCAAATCGGGGCTGGAGACCAGGGGATGATGGTAGGCTTCGCCTGCACCGAGACGCCGGAGCTGATGCCACTGCCGATTTCCTTATCGCACAGGCTGTGCCGGCGACTGGCCGAGGTCAGGAAGAATGGGGTATTGCCGTATCTCCGCCCCGACGGTAAGTCGCAGGTTACCGTGGAGTACAGCAATGGGAAGCCAGCCCGTATAACCAACGTGGTGATCGGTGCGCAGCACGACCCGGACCCATCCCACGACAAAATTCAACAGGATATCATTGAGCATGTCATCAAGAAAGTCATCCCGACATCGCTTCTAGATAAGGAAACCCAGTACTACGTCAATGCCACCGGCCGGTTTGTCATCGGTGGGCCGGTATCTGACACCGGCTTCACCGGGCGGAAGATACTGGTCGATACCTACGGAGGCATTGCCCGGCACGGCGGCGGTGCCTTTTCCGGCAAAGACCCGACCAAGGTCGACCGTTCGTCGGCATATGCCGCGCGCTATGTGGCCAAGAACCTGGTGGCAGCGGGGCTGGCGGAGCGGCTGGAAATCCAGGTCTCTTACGTCATCGGCGTGGCTCACCCGCTCTCCATTTCCATTGAGACCTTCGGCACGGGCAAGGTCAACAATGAAGTGCTCTTGGGACTGGTTAACAAGCATTTCGACCTGCGGCCGGGCGCCATCATCCGATACTTCGACCTGCGCCGCCCCATTTACCGCCAGACCGCCAGCTACGGGCACTTCGGACGGGACGACCTTGACCTCCCTTGGGAGAAGACAGATATGGCCGAAGCACTGAGAAAAGAGGCGCTGGGGAAGTAAAAAAGCGGGGAGTTTAAGAGGGGTGAAATTCCCTCTTCCATAATCCTTCCCTCATAGGAGTATCAGGGTAAAAAGCAATGATTGTTGAGATGCAGAAGGGCATCGACGTCCAGCAGGTTGACGGCGTGGTGCAGCGCGCCAAGTCGCTTGGTTTTCAGGTACAGTTGAACCTCGGCACGGACAAGGTAGTCGTTGCCATCTTGGGCGGCAATACCGGGCAGGTACCCACGGATACCTTCGCCGTTCTTCCCGGTGTGGAAAGCGTAACCCGTATCATGAAACCCTATAAGCTGGCCTCCCGCGAGTTCAAGGGTGAGGACAGCCTGGTAAACGTGGACCGGGTAGAAATCGGCGGGAAGCACGTCGTGGTTATGGCCGGACCCTGTGCCGTGGAGAACGAAAAACAGCTTATGGAAGTGGCGAAAGCAGTCAAAGAAACAGGAGCAGCGGTGCTACGAGGCGGCGCTTACAAACCGCGTACCTCCCCGTTCAGCTTTCAGGGCTTGGAGGAGGCAGGGCTGGAACTGCTGGCCAAAGCAAGAAAGGCCTTCAGCATACCGGTGATAACCGAGGTCGTTGACCCGCATGATGTGGAACTGGTAATGAAATCGGCGGATATCCTTCAGGTTGGTGCCCGAAACATGCAGAATTTCGCTCTGTTGACCGAGGTGGGCAAGAGCAAGCGCCCGGTCCTGCTCAAGCGTGGCTTTTCCAGCACCATCACGGAATGGCTGACCGCCGCCGATTATCTGCTGGCAGAGGGAAATAACCAGGTACTTCTCTGCGAGCGCGGCATCAGGACGTTTGAGGACAGTGTTCGCTTTTCGCTGGATATTTCCTCAATACCGGTTATAAAGAAGTTCAGCCACCTGCCGTTGATTGTCGACCCGAGCCATGCGGCTGGCCACTACTCGCTGGTGCCGGCAATCGCCAAAGCGGCAGTAGCGGCCGGGGCCGATGGCATTCTCATTGAAGTCCATCCCAACCCCAAGGAAGCCCTGGTGGACGGACTGCAATCGCTGACCATATCCGACTTCACCCGGCTGATGGCAGAGCTGAAGGCGATTGCCAAATCGATTGGCAAATATATATAATGGCGCCTTTTTGTCTATGATTAAAAACGTCATTAAATTCGGTACCGATGGCTGGCGAGGCATAATCGCCAGGGATTTCACCTTTGACAATGTGCGGGTCTGCGCGCAGGGGGTCGCTGACTACCTGAAGCAGGCGGG
>CAYFVI010000198.1:0-3016 GCA_964346525.1 uncultured Dehalococcoidaceae bacterium | reverse complement strand
ATTCCACATGAACTGGAAGGCCGTGATAACTGTCTCATGTGCCATGAAACGGGAGTAGGAGATGCCGCAGCCATACCGGAAGACCACGCCGGGCGTCCTAATGACCTTTGTGTGAGCTGCCATCAACCGGCAGGGTGATTTCAATTTGAATACAACTTCCCCAATCATTTACAATAGGTATTAGGGAAATATCCGCAGACTCGCATGAGTCGCCGGGCGGAGTGGATGATGTTACGAAATAAGAAATTCCTTATCAGCGGGCTGTTGATACTTGTTGCCGTAAGCTACCTCGCCTACACCGGTTTCGTAAGTTCGGCGGTTTATTATTACACGGTCAGCGAGCTTTCCGGGCAAGATGCATCGGTTCGTAATACCAACATACGCGTAAATGGGCAGGTTGATGCCGGCTCCATTAAACAGGGGCCTGCCGTCAACTCCGCTTTGGAATTCGTAATTACAGAGGGCGGCGAAACTTTGCCCGTTGTTTATCAGGGGATAGTCCCTGACGCCTTCGGCACAGGACGCGAGGTCGTAATTGAAGGTTACCTTGATTCCAATGGGGTATTCCAGGCGGATACGATTTTAACCAAGTGTCCTTCCAAATATGAACCCGTAGATTAGAACCCGGCAATGGATAGCAACTTATGGCGGTAACAGGCTATGTCCTTCTATTGATAGCACTCTTAGCCTCCGTCTATTCGGCTATTGCCTATCAAATCGAAGCCAGAAAGAAATTATCGAGACTTTATGTCAGCGCCGGTGATAGCCTTGTCGCCGCCTTTTTTTTAATTTCGGCATCGGTAGCGGTTTTACTGTTTGCCATCCTCACCCACAATTTCCAGATAGAGTACGTTGCTTCGTATACCAGCCGCGATACTCCCCTTTTTTATCTCTTGAGCGGGCTCTGGGCAGGTAATGCTGGCTCTCTGCTGTTCTGGGCATGGCTCATCGCCCTCTTCGCAACTATTCTCCTGCTTAACCGGAAAAAAATAAACGAAGAACTGTTACCCCATGCTTCCTTGGTCGTAATGCTCGTTCAGTCATTCTTCCTTGTACTGCTCTTAACCGTGTCAAATCCGTTTCATACCCTCCAGACAGCCCCTCCAGACGGAAGGGGGCTTAATCCCATGCTGGAAAACATCGGCATGATATTGCATCCTCCGGCTTTGCTCGCCGGATATGTCGGTTTTACCATTCCCTTTGCTCTGGTTATCGCCGCTTTATTGACCAGGCAATTCAACGGCAACTGGCTGTCGGAAGCCAGGAAATGGACGTTATTATCGTGGCTCCTGCTGGGAATAGGGAACATCATCGGTGCCTGGTGGGCATACGTTGAACTGGGCTGGGGAGGCTACTGGGCCTGGGACCCCGTGGAAAATGCCGGCCTGATGCCATGGCTGACCGCGACCGCTTTTCTCCATGCCAATATAATGCAGAGCCGAAAAGGCGCCATGAAAGCCTGGAATATGTCCTTGATAGTATTGACCTTCCTTTTAGCCATTTTCGGCACCTTCCTTACCAGAAGCGGCATCCTTTCTTCGGTGCATACCTTTGGCGAATCTCGCCTTGGTCCTTTCTTCATAATTTTTCTGGGCATCGCCTTTCTCATATCATTCGGCTTAATTTACTACCATAAAGATGAGCTCAAAGCCAGAACGCAGACCCAGTCTTTGGTATCCAAGGAATTTGCCTTTCAGCTGACTACCTGGCTTCTTGTTGGCGCGACGCTGACGATACTCGTTGGCACCATATTCCCGGCCCTTTCCGAAGCGGTAAGAGGCGTCCAAATAGCTGTCCAGGAGTCCTTTTTCAATCGTGTGAATGGCCCTATTTTCCTGGCTCTGGTGATACTCGCCGGCATCTGTATCGCCATCAGCTGGCGTCAGGATTCAGCCTTTAACCTGCTCCGGAGGCTTTTATGGCCTCTCCTGGCTGCCGCGCTTTTCGCGGTGATACTTATTGCCGTTATCGGCGTGAAATGGTACGTCGCCATATTCCTGGCACTGTGCTCTCTGGTTTTTCTAAACATCCTGAAAGAGTGGGGCCGTGAACTAAAGGCCCGGCGCCGATCAATCTCGGAGAACTATGCCAGAGCATTCTGGAAACTGTTTCAGGGAAACCGTCCTCACTTCGGGGCGTACATCGTTCACCTTTCCATCGTTTTCATGGCCGCCGGCGTTATCGGCTCGTCATTCCTGGCTGTGGAAAAGGAAATCGACCTCCGTCAGGGAGAGTCAGTAACCATCAGCAACTACAGCTTGACCTACGAGGATTTAACCTACTCGGAAACGGCCAGCAAGCAGATAGTAACCGCCACTGTTTCGGCCCAACATGAGCAAAACTTTATTGGAATATTGCAACCGGAAAAATATTTCCACCGGAGCTATGAGCAGCCGGTAACGGAAGTAGCCATTCGTTCCAGTCTCCTGGAAGACCTCTACATTATACTGGCGGGCTGGGACACAGATGGCACGGCGGCTTTCAAAGTACTGGTCAATCCTATGGTTATCTGGATATGGGTTGGCGGCGGTCTATTGGCGTCGGGGGGGTTAATCGCCTATTGGCCAGCCAGGGAAAGGCAAAGAGTGATGGCAAAAACTGGCGTTGTGCCGGAAAAAGAGCGTAAAATTGAAAGAGAGATAGAAAAGAAGGTCCTGGAACTGAGGCGGAAACGCAGCTTTGCCTGCCCTAATTGCGGGGAAAAATATCAGGAGGGCAGTCGGTTCTGTTCTCAGTGTGGTACTAGGTTGAGAGGTGGTGAAGACAATGGTTAGAAACTTAGTTCTATTGCTGTTGACGTTTTTCCTGCTCCTGTCTCCGGTGTCAGTGTATGCGGCGCAAATCGACCAAGGCACGATTGAAGGCCAGGTTATCAACGACACAGAGAACGGTGGCAATGTCGACAATCAAGAAGTAATCCTCACAATCTACCTGAGTGATGCGGAGATTGGGACGGAATCCACCACTACCGATGGCGACGGCCTCTTTCGCTTCCCGGAATTAGCAACGGAGGCAG
>CAYFVI010000197.1:0-9331 GCA_964346525.1 uncultured Dehalococcoidaceae bacterium | reverse complement strand
GTATCTGGTGTAGCCGGCCATCATGCCGGTGCCGAGGGTAATAACGGGCAGGATGAGCGCTTTCAGATTGGCCAGGGAAAACATGGGCAGGCCGGTATCGTAGTAGGTTTTAAACCAGCCTAGCTGTACCGAGAATACCAGAATTAGCATTATGCCTAGCCAGAAGTTGGGGATGGAGATGCCGATGAAAGAAAAGAAAGTGGCGATGTAATCAGTTTTGGTGTATTGCTTCACCGCCGAGTAAATGCCGATAAGAAGGCCCAGAGAGGAGGCGAAGAGCATGCTGAGCAGGATGAGCTGGAATGAATAAATCCAGTGGCGCCTGATGAGCTCGATAACCGGCAGGGAGGTGCTGAACGACCATCCCCAGTCGCCGCGGGCGAGATTGACCAGGTAGTTGAAGTACTGTTCATGGATTGGTTTATCGAGGCCGTAGCGCTTTTCAACGGCTTCAATTACCTTGGACGGGTCCTGGGTGCGGGCGGAGATATTGGCTAGGTATTTGTCCGCCGGGGAGCTGGGGCCGATGCGTAGAAGGATGAAGGTGATGGTCACCACGCCAAAGGCGATGAGGAACGCATAAAAAAGCCTTCTTATTATGTAGTTCTGCAAACCGCCCCGTTTCACAGACCTGTCCCCTCGCGAGGTTATTCGGGTTCAGCGAAATACCATTCATGGTGGTTCCAGCCCAGCCTCATGCCCGGGTCAATCCCCTGAACGTTCTCCTGGAAGCCCTGGTTGCTTCTGGGGAAGGAGAGGAAATCGGCGGGCTGGTCCTCGGCGATGAGACGGCTTATCTCGGCGTACATCTGCTTGCGCACCTCGGGGTCGATAGCTTCTCTGGACCTGACCTTGACGAAGAGCTCGTCCACCCTCTCGTTGGAATAGCCCCAGAAGTTGAGCCCGCCGTCGGTGATGAAGAAGACCCGGGAACCCGACGGGGCGATGGGATGGGTGTTGAAGGCGAGGACCATCATATCCCACGTTTCCTCGCTGACGGCATCGGGGCCGTTGTTGTAACCCGGCTCCTGCTCCGAGCCCGGCACCTTGTTCATCATGTACTGGCGGAGCATGGTGGGCCAGGGAACAAGCTTGAATTCCACCTCAATGCCGATGTCGCCCAGTTCCTGCTTCACAAAGAGGGTGACATCTTCGGTGAGCTTGCTGCCGGTGGTGGTCACCATCGTCAGCTTGATTGGCTGGCCTTCCCTGTCATGAACGGTGATGCTGCCATCGCTCTCTCTGGTACCGTAACCGGCCTCAAGCAGCATATCCTTGGCCTTCTCCTTGTCATAAAGGTCGCCGATGCCGAATTTGGGCACTCCCTCCTCGGTGTACCAGGGAGAAGGGCCGGGGATGAAGCTGAAGGCGGGGTCGGCAAAGCCGAAGCGTATCTGGTCAATGAACGTCTGCTTGTCAATGGACATGGACAGCGCCTGCCTGACCGCCTTATTTTGCAGCCCTTCCCAGCCATTGTTTCTCAGGTTGTAGACGATAAGGTCGTAAGCCCGGGTGGGGTTGGTGTAGACCTTGATGCCCTCCATCTGCTTGAACTTGGCCACCTGCTCCGGCTCGATGCCGGCGTTGTGGATATCTCCCGCCTCCAGAGCGGCCAGAACGGATGCGGAAGTGCCGAAGAGCTTGGTGACGTATTCCTCAAAGTAGGGGGCGCCCGTCTCCTGTCCGAGGTAGAAGTCCGGGTTGCGCTCGACAACGAATTTGTCGTTTCGTATCCATTCCTTGAAGCGGTAAGGGCCGAGGTTACCGGTATAGGTCAGGTTATTGAACTCCTCCGCCTCCCGGAACGCCTCCTCGTCACCCTCATACTTCACGGCGATGTGCTTGGGATAAGGCGACAGCGAATAGATGGCGTTATCGATGAACTCCGGGTCAACGGTCTGCCGTTTGATAACGAAGGTGGTCTCATCCACCAGCTCGACCTCAACGAATACCGTCTCCCCCTCGACCTCCTCCTGCCAGTCGGTCTGGTAGGCGTAGTTGAGCCAGTCGGAGAACATCAGGTTTTTCAGGGTGTAGACATAGTCCTCGGCGGTGACGGGAATGCCACCGCTCCATTCCAGGTCATCGCGGATGGTGATGGTATAGGTCAGACCATCGTCGGATATCTCCACCGGCTTGGCCAGATGGCGCAGGTGAACGTTCCAGTCGTTGTCATATGTGGCCAGGCTGTCAAAAGTCATCCCGGCGTAGGAGAACGATGCCGCGTCCGCCGCCACGAGCCAGTTCAGGGTCTCGGCATCACCGCCTGATTCCCCGTCAATGAAGGTTCCCCTGACCTCAGGATATGCCTTGGGCGCTATCGTTTGTGGTGGGGGGGTTGGAGATGGAGCCGACTCCGGAGAGGGGGGGAGGGGTACCGGTGGCGGCGTGGGTGCCGGTGCCGGCGGGGGCAGTTGCGGCGTAGGCGCTGGTGCTGGCGGTGGCGCAGCACAGCCCATCAGCAGGATAATTAAAGCAATTAATAAAATAGCCGGTCTTTTCATTTTCGACCTCCACGAGAATGCAATCGCAAGATTTCCCCACTTCCTTGATTAATAAATGTTGAATTTACAAACGTATTATACGTAATGTATACGTTATTCTCACTTGCAGAGCGTCTTTTCTTAGTTAGGTAATTCCATATTCTTTTTAACATATAATTTGCGCACTCAACTAATCTTGGCAAAAATGCAAATAAAATACTATTTCCCATTCCTTAACAATTATATTATGAGTTAATAGTCTCGCAAGTGCAACCCGGTTAAATTCTTTTAATTGATACCAGTCTCTGTTGACGGGTAGCGGGCATACGGTGTATTCTGGCGTGGGCTGATTATAGACTGCTTTTCAGGAGGGAGCATGAAGATATTGCGCTTTGAGTGGCGGGGCGATGTGCGGTGGGGCATCGTCGAGGACGAAACGGTTTATGCGCTCGACGGTGACCTGTATGGTAAATTCGGTCGGGGTAAAAAGCTATGCCAGCTACGGGATGTAAGATTGCTGGCGCCCTGCCAGCCGAGAAATGGCATTGCCTGCGGGCGGAACTACCTGGACCATATCAGAGAGATGGGCTGGCCGGTGCCCGAGGAACCGAACCTGTTCTTCAAGCCGGTGAACACCGTAATCGGGACCGGAGATGACATCATCTGGCCGGGCCCTTCCGAAGACCTCCGCTACGAGGCTGAACTTTGTCTGGTAATTAAAAAGCTGGCCAGGAACGTCGCCGAAGAAAATGCGCTGGACTATGTCCTGGGCTATACCTGCGGCAATGATGTCACGGCCATAGACCTGTTTGAGAAGGATAAAATCCTCGCCAGAGCCAAAGGTTTTGACACCGCCGGGCCGCTCGGCCCCTGGCTGGAAACTGACTTGGACCCGCACAACGTGGCCATTAAGGGAAGGGTAAACGGGGAAACCAGGCAGGACAGCCATACGAGTTTAATGATATTCAGCGTGCCGAGGCTCATCAGCGTAGTCACCGCGTTCATGACACTGTGCCCGGGCGACGTAGTCTGGACGGGGACACCGAAGGGCGGCGCCAGCCCGGTCAAAGTTGGCGATATCATAGAGGTTGAGGTAGAGGGAATCGGCGTGCTGAAGAACAGGGTGGTCGCCCCGAGGTGAGCATTTGAAGGATTGATATTTAAATAAAGGTCAGGAGCCTTCTGGGGTTGCCAATGATAATGGCATCGATCTGCTCCTGGGTGATGCCCCTCTGGCGCATCATCGGTACCATATAATTCAATATGTGGGCGTAGCCCCACCCACCGTAGCGCACCCTTCTGGTCTTGGCGCAGATATCGTGCGACATAACAATCTGGCTGCCGTATCCCTCCTCGATATGCCGGCGGATTTCGTGGATGCGCTGTGTGTCATTGGGCAGGTCTATGTAGTCGTCAGCTGTCCAGTAGCTGGGAAAATGGCCCTCCCATCCGCACAGGTCATACTCCAGGACGGAGCCTTTTTTTAGCAGCTGCGTGCGCCCCTCGTGGTCACGGACGCGGGCGTCGATATGGCAGATAATGACCCGGCTGAGGTCGGCACCGGACTTTTCGAGGATGTCGACCACATCAAATGGCGCCTGCCGATTCCGTCCCGGGTGAACGCTGAGGCAGGCGCCGGTCTTCTGCTGGGCTCTGGCCGCCGCCTGGAGGAACTTACGTTCGTTAGCATGCAGAGGCCAGGAACAGCCTATCTCGCCGATAAGTCCGGAGCGGATTCCGGTGTCGCCAACGCCGGCCGTGATATCCCGGACTATCTCATCGGTAATCTCTGCCTCGGCCTTGGCGTCTACCTCCGGACCAAAGCTGGCTGCGACGTAGTAGCCGGAGCCCATGACTACGTTGAGACCGGTAATGTGGGAGATACGGGCCAGGGCTCGTGGGTCGCGGCCGATGCCGTTGATGGTGACATCAACGATTGTGCAGCCGCCGGATTTCCTGAAAATCATGGCCTCATCGATAGCTTCCTGCTCGTCCAGCAGGCGCATGTTATCCAGGTTCTCGTAAGGATGGTAGCGGAGCCAGCTGAGGTTATGCCAGTCCACCGGCTCATACGCCAGAGCACGGTCGCTAGCCACTTGCGGCTCGGTGAAAATGCATTTTCCGTCAATAAGAAGATGTTCGTGGGTAAGGGTGATGCCCAGTTCCTGGCTATCAATCACCCCCAGCACGGTCTGCACTTTTCCCGCTATCTTGGATATCGCCATGATACTCAATCCTCCTGGAGATATTGTCTTCGCTGTTGCTGATGTGGGCGTTTACAGAACCCCGTACTTGTTATATACATCGCGCAGCAGAGCGCCCTGGCGCAGTTCGTCGCGCACCTTGTTTTCCTTGCTCACCTTCTCCAGGGCCAGAGGTATAACCTCTTTTTCCAGCTCTTTGGGGATGACCACCGCGCCGTCGATGTCGCCGAAGATGATATCCCCGGGATTGACCAAAACGCCGCCGCAGTCCACCGGGCAGTTATGGTCGATGACGATGCTCCTGCCCGCCGAATCGACCATGTATATTCCGGTGGCAAAGGTGGGGAACTTCATCTTGGTGATCTGGGCAACGTCTCTGACAGTGCCGTCAACGACTATACCGCGGGCGCCGCGGGCCCGCGCGGCGGTGGAGAGCAGTTCCCCCCAAAAACAGGTGCGGGTGGAGAGCTGCGTGCAGACCACCATCACGTCGTCCGGTTTTAAAGAGTCGACCGCGTCAATCTCCGGACCGTAGGGGTCGTCAACAAACTTGTAGACATCTGCCGTGAGCACGGGGTAGGCACGCCCCACCACGACAGCGCCTTCATACACAGGGCGGACGTCAGGCCTCATCCCCTGATTTCGTGCGCCTAGGCTGTCTATTACGTCGGAGATGACGGACGCGTAGAGCTTGTCCTGCATGGTATCAAACATCTCGGTATCGCTGGCAAAGTTGACCATTGTGGTACTCCTTTTCCAGAAATTTTACAAACGGCTTTGACCGGTGCTATCTAACCATCTGTGCCGGCAGCCAGAGGATCAGTTGGGGGAAAACTACGAGAAGGCCAAGCCCAATCATGATGAGAAAAACAAAAGGTATGACGCCGCGGATGATATCGGCCGTGGTTACACCCAGCTCAGGGGGCGCCGCTGCACGGAGAAAGAAGATGGCGTAGGCGAAAGGAGGCGTCAGGAAGGACATTTGAAGGTTAACACAAATCATCATGGCAAGCCAGAGGGTATCGAATCCCAGAACCGGGCCGATGGGTGTTATGATGGGTATCATAATGAAGATGATGCCCAACCAATCGATGAACATACCCAGGATGAAAACGACAAACATGATAAGGGCAAAGGCACCCCATTTCCCGCCAGGGGCAAGCAGAATGATATTCTCCACTACATTGCCGCCGCCCAGGCCTAGGAAAACACCGACGAACATGAAAGCACATACGGCGACGAAAATTACTTTACTGGTGACTCTCAATGTCTCGAATGCCGTCTCCCGGAGAGCTTTGAAGCTAAGCCTGCGGTAAGCAATAGCCAGGAGCATGGCGGCAAAGGCACCAACCGAGGCAGCTTCCGTGGGAGGTGCTACACCGAAGAAAATACTGCCCAGTACTGCCAGGACAAGTATTACCGGCGGTACCAGCGAGGTAAGCAGCATGCTTGTTTTTTTGAGAAAGGAGACCTTCCTTTCTTCGACAGGCACTGCCGGTGCCTTATGTGGCTGGAACAAACAGTAAAGTGTGATGTAGATACAGTACAGACCGGATAAGACCAGCCCGGGGATAAATGCGGCCATGAACAGTTTGCCCACCGATATTTCCGCCATTGGCCCGTAGAGAACCAGCATGATACTGGGAGGAATAAGAATACCCAGCGTGCCGCCAGCACATACCGAACCGCTGGCCAAGGCTTTATCATAACCTCGTTTGACCATGGCGGGCAGGGCAATAAGGGCAAGCATGGTAACCGAGGCGCCGATTATGCCCACGCAGGCGGCCAGGATGGTGCCGATTAACACGGTGGAAATCGCCAGACCGCCCCTGAAACCGCCCAGCCAGAGGTATAATGCGTCATACAAGCGTTCGGCGATTCCCGAACGCTCAAGCATTATGCCCATGAAAATAAACAGCGGAGCCGCCAGAATAACATAGTTACGTATCAGGCCCCACATGCGCGAGTAGAAAAGGTCAGTTACCTGCGGTCCTCCCCAGGTCAGGTAGCCTACCACCAAGGCGATGCCCGCAATGACCGGGGCCAGCGGGAACCCGGTTATCACTCCGAGCAGTACGCCCAGCAGCAATATGATAGCAATCGTCTCTTGAGGAATATCAATCATAAGCTTTGTTCCTGGCCAATTGGTAAAAATCGCGAATCAGGTGAGCTACCGTTTGGAAGGCGAGCAGAAACAACGCGACCACTACCACAGTTCGGAAAGGTCCAGCCGGTGGATACCAGAAAGTCTCCGCCAGTACCTCGTCAATCCTCCAGGCGCGCAGCATATAATAAATTGAAGTATCTATTAGCACGTAGAGCAGCGGAAGCATAAATAATACGGTACCGGTGATGTCGATAACGAGCCGGGCTCTGGGCGAAAGATGTATGTAAATAACATCCACCCGGATATGCTCGCGCATGCGGTGGACGTACGCCCAGCCCATAACATAGATGGTGGCGCCGAGCATGGTGCCCGTCTCGTAGGCCCATACCGTGGCGCCGCCAAAGACATATCTCTCAGTAACGTCAAAGACAAGCACCAGAACCAGAATAACGGTAAGCCAGCTTATAACCTTTGCGGTCCAGGTACTGATGGTGTCAATGAAGCGCAGCGTTGCTCTCATAATTTACGTGACCTTTGTTTGGATAATAATATTAAAAAAGGCCATTCTATGCAAGACATGGCGTAGTCCAATTTTATTCACAAGCTTACGCGTCAGGATAAGGGTGCGTTTTCCAATCACTTTTCCGGGTGTGGCCCCCGCTCCCGTACCCTTTTCGGAGCGGGGGCCAATCGAATGTTTATCTGTAGTACGGGAACTGGAGTGTGTTTGTCTCACCCAGAGCTTTCTTGTACGCGTTTACTGAATTGTAGACCTTGGCAAAGAAAGCATCCTCCTCTGCCCGCTTGGTGTAGAAATCCTCAGCCGCGGCCTCTATCTCCTTCTGGACTTCTTCAGACAGGTAGACAATTTCCATGCCGGCTTCCTTGTGCTGCTCTACCCCCCAGGTATCCTGGTCAGATTCAACCAGATGGTTTCTGAGGCATTCAGCCAGTATGGCGTGTTCAAGTATGACCTTGAAACCATCGGGGAGCTCGGCATAGGCTTCCTTGTTGACGAGTGCGGGCATGAGTACACCCGGTGCGTGGATGCCCGGGAACATGGCATATTTGGCGATTTCATTGAAGCCGAAGGGGACGTTGACTGAGGGCGAGCTGAACTCAAAGGCGTCAATAACGCCCCGCTGCATGGCCTCGTAGACTTCACCACCGGGCAGGAAAATCACGGAGGCACCGAAGTACTCGGTAAGGACTTCACCCCAGTCGCCAGCGGTACGGAACTTCAGCCCTTCGAAGTCATCCATCGAGTCCAGTGGAGTGTTGCTGTAGCCGAACATTTCCGCGCGGCCTATGGTCAATACAGAGAGTCCCATTACATTGTAATCGGCGAACAACTCCTGTATCATCTCCTCGCCCCCACCCTCAAGGTACCAGGTGATATACACCATAGGCGTCGGGCCGGCAACGATGATGTTATACAGACCGCCGGTGGAGAACTTGTCCATGTTATAGTGCATACCGGTCTGCGCCATCTCAACTATACCGCGATCTAGGGCGTCAAACTCTTTAGTCGCCGGTGCCACCGCACCACCCGGGAAGAATTCAATAATAAAATTCCCCCCGCTCATGGTCTCAACGCTCTTCGTCATGCGTATCGCTGATTCACCCCAGGGATTCGTCTCCGGCAGGTATGACGCTAACCGCCAGTAAACTTCCTCGGCGGGTTGTGCCGGGGCTGGAGCGGGTGCTGGAGACGGCGCTGGCGTTGGAGCAGGTGCTGGTGCCGGGGCAGGCGCAGGCGCTGGTGCTGGCGCTGGGGCAGGTGCCGGCGCTGGTGCTGGCGCTGGGGCCGGTGCGGGAGCTGGTGCGGCACATCCGGCGGCCAACAAGCCGACCAACAGGATACCAGCAACGGTCAATGAAATTATTTTCCTTCTCATTTGTTCCTCCTTTGACAGAATGGAGCTTTAATCTATGACCTGTATGCTAAATGCGACCACCTCCTTTTACTCGTCTTTGTTTCATTGAAGTCAATACCCAAAGCGCCACTATATTTTACAACACATTGTCAAGCAAAACAGCAGATATTCTGGTAATTTTTCCTGATTTTGAATACTCGACTTAAGGCAGAGGTGGATTATGTAGACGAAATGGGTACATTTACCGATGATATGCCGATGCTAATAGCCTTGCGGCTTTAAATGGCACTTGGTGAGGTGGCCGGAAGCCTGACGATGAATTCTGCTCCCTCTCCGGGATTGCTGCTGGCCTCTATATTTCCACCGTGGGCCAGTATGATTTCCCGGGCAATGGCCAGGCCAAGACCGACACCGGTCCTCATACCGCCCGCCTGGTAAAAGCGTTCAAAAACAAAGGGTAGTTGTTCCGGAGGTATTCCCGGACCGCTATCCGATATCCTGACCTCGACGAAGCCGTGTTGTGCTCTGCGGGCCACTATCTGTACCTCTCCCTTGGGCGGGCTATTTTTGATGGCATTGTCCAGCAGATTGCTGAAGACCTGCTCCAGACGGTCGAAATCTCCGATAACCGTCAGCGCCGCTTCCGTGTTCATTTTAAAG
>CAYFVI010000196.1:0-6607 GCA_964346525.1 uncultured Dehalococcoidaceae bacterium | reverse complement strand
CCGATCATAGAAAGGCTGGCCGG
Source organism: uncultured Dehalococcoidaceae bacterium (assembly GCA_964346525.1). Lineage (GTDB taxonomy): Bacteria > Chloroflexota > Dehalococcoidia > Dehalococcoidales > RBG-16-60-22 > E44-bin89. The sequence goes on along the minus strand of CAYFVI010000196.1, from coordinate 6,584 downwards.
TGAAATTCCAGTGCCCATCAGCATCGATACCTACAAATATGGCGTGGCCCGCCGGGCTCTTGAAGCTGGCGCCACCATGCTTAATGATATCTGGGCGCTGCGGCAGGACCCCAGGCTGGCGAAGCTCGCCGCCGAAGAGAATGTGCCCATAATAATGATGAGCAACCAGCGAGACGCGCCGGTTGATGATATCATGCCCACCATCATCGCCGATTTAAAGCGGGCCATAAAACTGGCAACCGCGGCCGGGGTGCCGGAAAGCAATATCATCGTTGACCCCGGTATCGGCTTCGGCAAAAGCCTGGAACAGAACCTGGAAATCATTCGCCGATTGGCTGAGCTCAAAGCACTGGGCAAGCCGGTTCTCCTGGGCAGTTCCCGCAAGTCCATGATAGGCCTGGTGCTGGATCTGCCCGCCGACCAGCGCCTTGAGGGCACGGCGGCCACGGTGGCTATCGGCATCGCCAACGGTGCCGACATCGTCAGAGTCCATGACGTAAAGCAGATGGTTCGCGTCTGCCGCATGAGCGACGCTATTATCAGAAGGAGGACATCACGTGACTGAAGCAGTAACGGTATATCTCGGCCTCGGCTCAAACCTGGGAGACCGTCAGGCCAATTTGGACCGGGCGCTGGAATTCCTTTCTCAGCGCCTGCGCATGGGAAAGGTCTCATCAATTTACGATACCGAACCGCTGGGTGAGGGCAACCAGCCCCGGTTCCTCAACCTGGTGTGTCAGGCATTTACCCGACTGGAACCATCAGCTCTGCTGGCACTGGCCAAAGGTATCGAGCGCAAGCTGGGCAGGATGGGTAAGTCAGGTAAACCTCGTACCATAGACATCGATATACTGCTCTACGGCGACCGGGTCGTTGAGGCCCCGGAGCTGACCATTCCCCACCCCAAAATGACGGAAAGGGCATTTGTGCTCATCCCACTGGACGAAATCGCCCCCGATGTCGTTCACCCGGTGGCGGGCAAAACGGTGAAAGAACTGCTTCAGAATGTTACCGAAAAACAGGGTGTCCTCAAACTGGAATAGAGGATTCAGGCATGTATGAGATAGCCGTAGAAAGCCACTTTGACGCCGCCCATTTCCTGCTGGGTTACCGCGGCAAGTGCGAGGCGCTGCACGGGCATCGCTTTCGCGTGGTAGCCAGGGTAAGCGCCGGTAAACTTGACGACGCCGGCATAGCCTATGACTTCACCGAACTGAAAAAACACCTGAATGAAATACTGAGCAAGTTTGACCATACCTGCCTGAATGATGTGCCGCCTTTTGATAAGATTAACCCCTCTTCCGAGCACCTGGCCACGACAATCTATGGGGACCTTAAAAAGAAGCTGGCCGGGGCAAAAGTCTCCATCTCCAGCGTAGAGGTATGGGAATCGCCCCAGAGCTGGGCCACCTATCGGCCTGACTAATCGCGCTGGTCAGGCGGTAGCAGGTTGGGGATGGTATCCACAATCGGGTAGTCCACCTGGCACTTGTCGCAGTGCAGCGAGCCGCTGACTATCTCCTCTTCGTTTTCCTCTTCCACAGTCAGCTTCAGTTCACCCTTGCATACCGGGCAGACCAGGATGTCCATAAGCTCTCTTTTCATAGCTTCATAAATTATAGCACGATTGAGTTTTAAGTTTAACGCCAAGCCTTTAAAATAGCTAGTTGAAAAGCGAATACTTATGGCTTGGCCTTCACACCTTGTTTTTAGGTTCGCCCTTTGAGGTTGGTCCACTAGAAATTTCGAGTAGTGCTTCATCATAAGCAGTTTCTTGAATTATCGTAATAGACATTATGGCCATAACGTCTTTAATCAGTGCAAAAACTGCGACAAAAAGGAGATAAAAGGGGATTATTAACACTGGAAAGCCTAAATTGTTAGGAATAATCCCAATGCTGCCAATTAGGGCAGAGGTTAGTGTTAATGTCAGGATAAGCACCCATGCTATGATGAGTGGTGAAAAAACAGCGGTAGCACGGATATGCAATTCTGCAACACGAATTAACCTGAAAACGTGTTTTACTTCACGGTAACATATATATGCATCACGAAGCTGCAACTCAAACGAGTTATATTCCTTTGGATTCCCCAAATCAATTCTTCTAGCCCGCTTTTTTGCCTGATTTGTAGCCCAGTCTACAAATACTGAACCTGCTTTATCAATCTCTTCCATTTCTATTAGCTGACCTGGAAAGTAAGTTAGCGACTTTTCATAGAGCGCGGCTAGATGCCGAGAGATATCCGGGTGATGTTGAGCAGATCTCTGTATGATCGCCCTAAGTTCTGCCCGCCCTTGCACCAGTTTTTCGGCGATTTTATCTCTCCAATCTGTTACGTGTCTACTAAAAAAGAAGAATAAAGCTAATGATATAGCTAGTAATGCGCCTGAAATAGTGCCCATCGAGGACACAATTAATACAAAGCTACTACCACTAACAGAAATTCGAGTGCCCAAGATGAAACTGAAAAGCACAGCCAGGATGATTGCTACTGCTGCATGAACAAGTATTTGATTATTAGAACGAAAAGCATATCTTTGCAGTTTATCGCTTATGCTGTATTTATTACTTACTTGTTCTTTAACCATATTATGCTCCCTTACGTAGGCGATTGTATCATTGGAGTAGCTACCACGCAACCTATTTATGAAAGGTACAAGAAAAAGGGGACTTCAATTCATCCTAAAATATTCCTCCTTGGGAGATCGACGAGGTTAACCTCATCCAGTTTCTTTGACAAACAAAATCGGCCTGTGCTAACATACCAGCGGTTTGCACATTTTGGAAGAAGGATAAAAAAGAAGCATGAGAAAGAACCTGACCAAGGCCAAAATCCAGGCCGGAGAAACGGCCTACGGCGTATTTGTCAATGTCTCCAACCCCTCCCTCGTTGAAATTGTCGGTCATCTTGGATTTGATTTTGCCCTCATCGATGCCGAGCACGGCCCCATGGGGCTGGAATCCTGCGAGCAGATGATACGGGCCGCCGACGCGGTCAACACCACGCCGCTGGTGCGCATTGCCATGAACATCCAGCAGAATATCCTCCGCTTTCTCGATATGGGTGCCCTGGGCGTGCAGCTGCCGCTGCTCAACAATAAAGCCGACGTGGAAAATGTGGTGCGCTCGGTCAAATACCGGCCGGAAGGCAGGAGAGGGCTGGCCGGCGTCAGGGCCAATAGCTGGGGGCTGGCCGGGCCGCTGGGCGAGTATGTCCAAGAGGCAAACCGGGAGACCCTGGTCATCGTCCAGATAGAAACCATGGAGGCGGTGGAAAATCTCAAAGAGATACTGACCGTGCCCAACGTGGACGTCGTCTTCATCGGGCCTAATGACCTCTCTCAGGCGATGGGATACCCGGGGCAGATGAAGCACCCTGAAGTACAGAAAATGATCGACAAGCTCGTTAAAGAGATTCACGCCGCCGGCAAGGCCACCGGCACCGTGGCCTATGACGCGGATACATTGAAACTGCGCAAGGAGCAGGGCTTCAAGTTCATTGTCTATAATATCGTGGCCATGATTGTGAAATCGGGTCGCGAATACCTGCAGTTGGCCCGGGGACAATCGTAATACATAACATTTCACATATAAGCTGAGCAAAGAGCCGGAGGTATGAAATCGAGCGTGGCCGGAACCAACGTCAAAGACCAGACAACCATAAAGGTCAACGTTGAGGTATTGTCGTGGTTGAAGGAGGACTTCAACCACGAAGGCTGGGACAAACTGGTTTTCGACCAGGAAATTGCCCGGGGTTCATCGATAATGGATTTGCTTAAACAGCTGGCCGAAAAATATCCAAAGTTCAACGTGAAAGCCTTTGCCGATTCAAAAAATAACCTGCTTGACTACTGTGCCGTAGTCTACAACGGCACGTTTTTATCCTCGCTTCAAAACCTCGATACCAAACTTAAAGAAGGCGATAATGTCAAACTAACCCCTGGCTTTTACGGGGGGTAAAAGGAGGAGTTCAAAGTATGAATGGTTCCACGGGCAAAGTATTGAGGGTCGACATGACTCAGGGTAAGCTGTGGGACGAAGCTCTGGACGAAGCCACGCTCAGCAAGTATCTCGGTGGAACGGGGCTCGGGGCTAAATACCTGATGGAAGAGGTGGACCCCAAAACAGACTGGTCTGACCCGAAGAACATTTTCTTCCTCGGCTCGGGTATTCTCGGTGGCAGCCGGGTTCCCGGCTGCGCCAGCATCTCCGTAGTCAGCAAGGGAGCCCTGACCAATGGTGCCACCTCCACGCAGGCAAACGGGAATTTCGGCGCCTACCTCAAGTGGTGCGGCTATGATGCCATCATTGTTCAGGGCGCTTCCCCGACCTGGAAATACCTCTACCTGCACGAAGGTGGTGCTGAACTCAGGGACGCCAGCAAACTGGTGGGCAAGGATACCTGGGAAACGGAAGACGCCATCAAGGAAGAGCTGGGCTATAAAGAACGCGGGATGAGCGTCTTCAGCATCGGTCCGGCGGGCGAGAACATGGTGCGATTTGCCGGTATCTTCGGGGACCGTGGTCACTGTGCCGGCCACAACGGCGTCGGCGCCGTGCTGGGCTCGAAAAAGCTCAAGGCATTTGCCGCCCAGCGTGCTCCCAACAAACTTCAATTTGTCGACTCGCAGAAGCTGGGCGAGCTGGCCAAAAAGACCACTGAAGGGGCCAAAAACTTCGGCGGCGGCACCGTATTCAACTGGGGTACCAGCCGGGTGTTGCCGGGCGCGGAGGCTGCTGGCTGGCTGCCGGTCAAGAATTACACGACCAACGTTTTCCCGGAGAAAGACCTCTTTGACGGCCAGCGTGTGCGCCCGCTCTTCCAGAGCCAGAACTATCCCTGCTACGGCTGTGCCTCTCACCACTATGAGCTCATGACCGTCACCGAGGGCCCGTGCAAAGGTTTTTCCGGCAAAGAGCCTGAGTACGAGCAGTGGGCGGCCTGGGGACCTCAAATCGGGCAGAAAGACCCCGGTGCGGCGGTATTCCTCAGCAACGTGTGCGACCGCCTTGGCTTTGACTGTAACGAGGCCAGCTGGGTCGTGGGCTGGGTGATGGAATGCTATGAAAAGGGCGCGCTGAAAAAAGAGGACCTCGGTGGCCTGGAAATGACCTGGGGCAATGTTGAGGCCACCCGCACTCTGCTGGAGAACATAGCCCATCGTCGCGGCTACGGCGACACCCTTGCCGAAGGCGTAAAGCGCGCCGCCGAAAAACTGGGCGGTGAAGCATACAACTGGGCCATCTTCACCGGCAAAGGCAACTCGCCACGAGGCCATGACCACCGCGGACGGTGGGTGGAAATGCTCGATACCACCGTTTCCGATACCGGCACGCTTCAGACCCAGATGCTGGTGGTGAACAAAGACCTGTGGAAGATGCCCAACCCGATGGACGTTTTCAACCCCGAGCATGTGGTACAGGCGGAGGCCAATTCCACCGGCTCGATGACCATCAGCGACTGCCTGGTCCAGTGCTGGTTTACCAGCTTCAACGATACCGAAACGCAGGTCGAAGCCATCAACGCCGCTACGGGCTGGAACATGAGCGTAGCCGAAGCGATGAAAATCGGAAGGCGGATAGTCACCCTGCTACGTCTTTACAACCTCAAATGCGGGCTGACGTCAGACAAAGAGAAGCCGTCACCCCGGTACTGCTCGCAGTCTGTGGATGGCCCGAATACAGATAAGCCTGTCGCTCCTCACTGGGAAAAGATGGTCGACCAGTACTACAAGTTGATGGGCTGGGATAGAAAAACCGGTATGCCACTGCCCGAGACCTTGAAAGAACTGGGCATTGAAGACCTGGCAAAATAATAAAATTTGCTTAAAGGAGAATAGAGCAAAATGAAAATCGATCCCGAACTATGCATCTCTTGTGAAGTCTGTCTACCGTACTGCCCGATGGAAGCCATCAAGATGGGCGATGACGTGGCCTACATCAACGATGAGGAGTGCGTGGAATGCAACGTCTGCCTCAAGTCCGGTTGCTGTCCCGTCGATGCCTTTGTCTTTGAGATGCCCCCCTGGCCCCGTTCCGTGCGCCACGTATTCTCCGACCCCAGAACAGAGCACAAGGAGACCAAAATCGCCGGCCGTGGCACAGAGGAGATGAAGACCAACGACGTCACCGGCCGATTCCAGCACGGCTGGGTCGGCATGGGCTGCGAGTTCGGCCGCCCGGGCATCGGCACCTATTTCCGCGACGTGGACAAGGTGGCCCAGGTGCTGGCCAAACACGGCGTGGAGTTCGAGCCCAAGAACCCGGTCACCATACTGATGGAAGACCCCAAAACCGGCAAAATAAAGAAGGATGTGCTCAACGAAAAGGCTCTCTCCGCCATCATCGAATGCCTCTATCCCATCGAGAAGCTTGAAGAAATCATGAACGCCCTGAAAGAGGTGTCCAAAGAGATAGACACTGTGTTCAGCGTTGAGGTCATCAACCGCGCCGACCCCGATGGTTCCTATCCATTGCGCAAGAAGCTCGATGCGATGGGCATCCCCTACTACATCAATGGAAAACAGAATGTTGGTCTGGGTCGGCCGCTGGCCGATGTATAAGGAGGATACGAATGACACA
>CAYFVI010000195.1:0-7789 GCA_964346525.1 uncultured Dehalococcoidaceae bacterium | reverse complement strand
AGGGTAACATCCATGAGCTCGGCTTCGCTGGTGACACCGACGGCAAGGGGTGCCGCCAGAGATATTTTGGGGTGGGGGTGAAATCCCTCGGAATAGGCCAGCGCCATGCCAGCACGAGTGAAAGCTCTCTGCCAGAGGCGCATGATGTCAAGGTGGGAGATATATTTTAACTCCTGGCCACGACGGTATTTAATACGCAAGCGCTGCATTATATTTATCTTCCGGAATGGAAAGGTCCAGTTTCCTAATATGCTGAGACAGGCCGGTCGCTGGCACCTGTCTTTTCCTTGGTGAGCAGGATTTTCTCAACCTTGCGGCCGCGCATTTCAGTAATCACCAGCTTCAAATCCTTGTAACGCAGCTGCTCATTCTGCTTTGGTATGTGACCGAGAAGATGGAGAACGAATCCGGCCACCGTCTCATAGTCCCCTTCCGGCAGGTCAAGCTCCATCTCTTCGTTCACTTCCTCGATGCGCATGCTGCCGTCAACCTGAAAGGTGTACTCGTTGATGACCTCAAAGTCCTTCTCCACCTCCGCCAGCTCGTCGCCTACCGGGCCAACGATTTCCTCAACCAGCCTGGTCAGGCTGACGATGCCGGCGGTGCCGCCGTACTCATCAACGACGACACACATGCGGAAGTTCTTGTCCCGCATTTCGGTGAAGAGCTCGTTGATGCGTTTGGTCTCCGGGGCGAAGTAAGCGGGACGGACCAGCTCGTCAATAGTGCCATCTTTGTCAAAACCGTCTTTCGCCCGGGCCATGAGCACGTCCTTGACGGAGAGGATGCCGACCACGTTGTCCATGTTCTCCTGATAGACGGGGAACCGGGAGAGTGGCGACTCAGCATAAAGAGCCAGGAAGTCAGCGATTTTGGCACCCTGCTCGATGGCGATAACATCGGGACGGGGCACCATGACCTCGCGGACGGGACGGTCGCCGAAGTCGAACACCTTGTGCAGCATTTCCGCCTCACCTTCCTCCACCGTGCCCTCCTTCTTCCCCATGGCGATCATGGTGCGGATTTCCTCCGGGCTGGCAATCAATCTTGAGACCGGCGTGCTGCCGAATATTCTGGCGAAGCCGATGGCTATCCAGCTGAGGACGACGACGAAGGGCGAAAAGAGCCAGGAGAATACTTCCAGCAGGCGCACGAATAGTCGCGATATACTCTCCGCATGCTGGTTGGCCAGCGTCTTGGGCGTCGTCTCGGCAAAGATGAGCAGTACAACCGTAACGCCGATGGTGGAGATAAGAACTCCTTGCTCCTGCCAGATGGAAATGGCCAGTGCGGTGGCCAGTGCCGCAGCCGCGGTGTTGGCCAGGTTGGTGCCGAGGAGAACTGTGGAAAGGAATTTTTCCGGTCGCTCCAGCATACGGGCGACACGCCCTGCCCCCTTTACCTCGGTAAGGACCATATGCTGCAGTTTTATGCGCTGCACGGAGAAGAAAGCCGTTTCCGAGCTGCAGAAAAACGCGGAGAGGAGAACGCAGAAAAGAAACAGGATGATATATAAAAGCTCAGTGCCCGACATATTGCATCACACCTGACGTTTCCCGCCCTCAGCCGGTTTCTCTTTAGTTCCCGGTTTCATCACTCGACCCGCGCGCAGTGCCTCCACCGCTTGCTTTTCCTTGGTGAGCAGGATTTTCTCAATCTTGCGGCCGTGCATTTCAGTAATCACCAGCTTCAAACCCTTGTAACGCAATTGCTCATTCTGCTTCGGGATATGCCCGAGAAGGTAGAGAACGAATCCGGCCACCGTCTCATAATCGCCTTCCGGCAGGTCAAGCTCCATCTCCTCGTTCACTTCCTCGATGCGCATGCTGCCATCTATTTGAAAGGTGTACTCGTTGATGACCTCAAAGTCCTTTTCTGCTCCCGCCAGCTCATCACCCACCTCCCCGACGATTTCCTCAACCAGCCGGCTCAGGCTGACGATGCCAGCGGTGCCGCCGTACTCATCGACAACGACACACATGCGGAAGTTATTGTCCCGCATTTCGGCGAAGAGCTCGTCGACGCGCTTGGTCTCCGGGGCGAAGTAAGCGGGACGGACCAGCTCATCAATGGTACTCTCATCGGTAACGGCGTCTTTGGCTTCCGCCATGAGCACGTCCTTTACGGAGAGGATGCCGACCACGTTGTCCATGTTCTCCTGATAGACAGGGAACCGGGAAAGCGGCGACTCGGCATAAAGAGCCAGGAAGTCGGAAATTTTAGCCCCCTGTTCAATGGCGATGACCTCTGGACGGGGCACCATGACCTCGCGAACGGGACGGTCGCCGAAGTCAAATACCTTATGGAGCATATCGGCTTCGGCTTCCTCCACCGTGCCCTCTCTTTCACCAAGGGCGATCATGGTGCGAATTTCCTCAGGTCGGGCAATTGATTTGGTAACCGGAGTGCCACCGACCGCTCTGGTGAAACCGAGGGCTATCCAGCTGAGGACGATGACGAAGGGCGAAAAGAGCCAGGAGAAGAATGTCAGCGGCCGCGCGCAAAGAATGGCCAGCCTTTCCGCGTGCTGGGCGGCGATAGTCTTGGGTGTCGTCTCGGTGAAGACCAGGAGGAAAGCGGTGATCCCGATTGTGGCATAGAGCACTCCATGCTCGCCCCAGAAATAAATGGCCAGCGCCGTAGCTATGGCCGCCGCCGCGGTGTTGACCAGCGTGTTGCCGAGCAGGACGGTGGAGAGCAGCTTTTCCGGACGCTCGATAATACCGGCGACACGTTTTGCGCCGCGTATCTTGCTCTCAATCAGGTGCTGAACCCTTACTCTCTGCAGGGAAACGTAGGCTGTTTCCGAGCCGGAAAAGAAGGCGGAGAACAGCAAACAAATAACAAGAAGTATCAGGTAGAGGTCAATATTGGCCATCAAGACCGCCCCCCTGCATTATCATATCATTGGCCTGTGAGGGTGTCAAAGGGGCAGCGTTTAAAGAGAAAGGGAGATAAGATTATTGACCTTCTGAAGCCAATAGAGACAGCAGTCGCTCCTTTGCCGCCGGGGAAAGGCCGTAGCTGTCTATCTCCTGCTGCAGGACTTCAATATCTCCATTGCGGCCAGCATAGCCGTTGACGCGGGCCACGGCGGTGGAAGCAATGAAATCATTGGTATCAGGATATATGGCCGTCATCTCCTTTCTGAGGTCAGCCATGTTGCGCAGGTAATACTTCTGATGGTAGTCCTCGGCGAGATAAAACCTGGAATAGGGGAGGATATCGGTCAAGATGATCTCGTTCTGGTCTGCTTCGAGGCGAGCCTTGGACTCGAGTGCCAGCCGCTTCTGTTCCTCATCGTGATAGAAGATTGCCGACTTGTACTGCACGGAAAGGGTCGGCCGCGCCGGGTTGTGGCTGTCCCAGAAGACATCGAGCAGTTCCTGGTATGAGATTACAGTCGGGTCGTAATCAATCTGGACCGTCTCGGAGTGGTCGCCGAGATTGTAATAGGTGGGATTTTCTGTGCTCCCTCCGGCATAGCCGACACGCGTCCTTATCACGCCGGGCAGACTCCCGAACCGGGAGTCAGGGCCCAAGAATCAGCCGAGGGAGAATGTAGCCGTCTCGGTATGACTTGATGCCGCCGCATCAATGGGTGGAATGCCATATTGTTGCAGAGCAACCGTTTCCTTTTCTGATGAGTTCATCGTTTCAGCCTCCTTTATGGGTGCGGGGCAGGTATCATCTGCCTTGGCTACGGCCACGGTTTCAGTTTCCGCAGCCGGCTGGCAGGAAGCCAGCAATCCGCCAAGTGCCAGCGAAACAACGGTTAACGGTAACCATAGCCTGACCAATATTCTGCTTGGAAATCTCATCACTTTATTTCTCATCGGTACCGACAAATTGCAGTGCCACCGAGTTTATACAGTAGCGCAGTCCGGTGGGCGGCGGGCCATCCTCAAACACATGTCCGAGATGAGCGCCACAGTTACGGCACCGCACCTCGGTGCGCACCATATTATGAGAATTATCCGATGCCGTATCTATGCTTTCTTCAGAATATGGGTCATAAAAACTGGGCCAGCCGGTACCGGAGTCAAATTTAGCTTCCGAGCTGAACAGCGTGTTGCCACAACCGGCACAGCGATAATGGCCATTTTTCTTCCAGTCATAATACAGGCCGGTGAAAGGAGGCTCGGTGCCCTTCCGGCGCATGACCTCAAACTGCACGGGAGTCAGTTGCTTCCGCCACTCGGCATCGCTCTTAATTACTTTTTCCAATCCTTTTGCTTTCATAGCTTTATTTTACAGTTAAATCTGGCGCAAGTATGTGACTTTTATCGCAGATTAGCCGTAATGGAAATACCTTTTGAAATAGATATCCCTTCCTCGGGGAGGGTACTAAAAATTGTTAATACTTCCAGATTACGATCTTAATCTAATCTAACAAGGCCTTTACCATTGAATATCTTTTCTAATAAAGCACCCTTTTCTTCTAAAGAAAGCTTGCCAATTAAGATACGAGATACAATTTCATATAAATCTGTCGTGAGTAACACTGTAATATTCTGTTGTTTAGCACTCTCAATGAGTTCCTTCGCAAATAGTAGCTTCTGACTATCTTTAGGTGGCCTATTATCCAATGGTTCTTCACAGAATGGATTACCTACGAGAATACCTTTAACTTGCCTCGATTTGATTGAAATGTAGTTGCCAATATTCTTAACAAGCTCCCCAAATTTCTCTATCTTAATTGTTCCTTTTGATCCAACTACTTCAAGAAGAGCATTTCCGTAATCACACTTGACTTCACCATCACTGTCTTTATCCGGTTGCGGTTTAACATAGCAGCCAAGTAGAGCCAGCGCATCACGAACTACCGGTTCAAGTTGCTGTTTACCCTTCTCATATAAAAGGCATTTCCAGCGCTCCAGTTTATCATTATCATGGATCAGAGACGCTCTTTCCTCCTCTAATGCACTTACACGTTCATTGATCTGGGTAATCTTAGAGCTTATTTCTTCTTGACCAGGAACGAAAATAGACTTCGCCCAGCTTGGCTGGGCTGTAATTTCTTTGCCTTTGAGAAGTTTTATAATGCTTTTTTCAAGAATTTCCCCATTGTGATAGTCATAAGAACTGGGCAGCAATAAAACATAACCCATTCCAATTCTTTTTTCTAATGAAATTGCATGCGTTCCAAATGCACTTGCTATTACCTTCCAGTTCTCACAAGAATCTATTTTCACATACGCTGTCCAAGGAGGTTTTAAACTAAGGTAATCTACAAAAGGATGTGCTGAATCAATATAATCAATAGTCGTGCCTTTAGAGTAAATTATTTCACCGAATTCTCTATCAATATCTTTTGCTCTTATGAGCCAGTCGTAGTTACTTATAGAGGAATGATAAACCTCGCTCTCGAAGCGCCATTCGTAGCTATAATTCCTTAAAGGCTGCATGAAACAGACTATAACGCCGCCTCTCTGAAGTAAACCGCTAGCTTGTTCACGTCTCTTTTCATTAACTTCTGAGAGAACGTGTCCCCACTCAGGCTCTATCACTCTCGCTGCGCGATTGAGATATTCAACCCGTTCATATATTGTATCGAGACTAATCGGGTTAGCTATGACAGCGTCATAGTCTTGGAACACGTTTGCGTCTAAAAGGTTTGAGCCCCTACAGCTTTCTATACCTGTTATATTGATAGTTAATATTTTTATATCCATATCTCTAATAACGGTTTGAAATCACAGAATATAAAAAAAGATGAGATTTTTCAAATCTTTTTACATTTAATATTTGTTCACAATATCACTGGCCTGCCTGAGATTGCACAAAACAGGCTATCCTAGCACTTGGTGTATCCGCAGGCGGGGCAGATAAAACACCCTTCCTGATAGATGAGCACGTTGCTGCACTCCGGGCACTGCCCGGCCAGGTTCTTGGCCAGACCGTAATCTTCCGGTTTCGGCTTGCCATCATAGCCGGTGGTATGCTTTTCCAGCACACTGGCGATGGCATCAGCGCAGGAGAGGATGGACTTGCCCTCCTCCCAGGCAATGGACGGGCAGCGGATGCCCCGCAGTTGCCGGACCACCGAGGCCACGTCCACCTCCGACCTCAGGGCCAGCGATATCAGACGGCAGGTGGCCTCCAGCTGTGCCGAGGCACAGCCACCAGTCTTACCGAGGTGCGAGAAGACCTCGCAGATGCCGTCTTCATCGGAGTTCACCGTGACGTAGATATAGCCGCAGCCGGTGGTAACCCGCTCCGTAAAACCGCTGGTTATCTTGGCCCGCTTCCGCGGTTTCAGCTTGGCCTCATCTTCTTTCTCGGTCTTCCCCTCCTTTTTGCCGGTGGTCAGAACCTGTGCCTCGCGGCTGCCATCGCGGTAGATGGTTATCCCCTTCAGTCCTTCCTCGTAGGCGAGCATGTAAACCTTGGCCACATCCTCCCTGGTAGCCTCGCGAGGGAAATTGACCGTCTTGGAAACGGCGTTGTCCGTTGATGTCTGAAATGCCGCCTGCATCCGCACATGCCATTCCGGGGTGATTTCATGGGCGGTAACGAATACCGGCTTAACATCATCCGGTACGCTTTCAATATTGTTGAGATGAGCGCCGTCAGCCAGCTTCTGCATCAGCTCTTCGGAGTAAAATCCTTTCTTCCGGGCGATTTCCTCAAAATACGGGTTGACCTCAACCAGCTTGGCCCCGTCCAGGATATTCTTGGTGTAGCTCAGGGCAAAGAGGGGCTCTATGCCGCTGGAGCAGCCGGCGATCATGCTCAGGGTGCCGGTGGGGGCGATGGTGGTGCGTGAGGCGTTTCTCACTCTGGGGGCATCGGGGGCGTCATAGATGCTACCTTCAAAGGCGGGAAAAAAGCCGCGCTTCTTGCCCAGCTCCACGGATGCCCTGGTCGCCTCATCGCTGACGAATTTCATGATATCGGAGGCCAGGTTGAGCGCAGCTTCGGAATTATAGGGGATGCCAAGCCGTATCAACATATCGGCAAAGCCCATGACGCCGAGGCCGATTTTCCTCGTCTTCTTGGTCATCTTTTCTATCTGAGGCAGCGGGAACTTGTTCACGTCGATAACGTTGTCCAGGAACCTGACCGCGGTCCTGACCGTCTTCGCCAGCTTGGGATAGTCGATTTCAACCGAGCCGTCTCCCTGTTTCAGCATACTGGCCAGATTGATGGAGCCGAGGTTGCAGGATTCGTAGGGGAGCAGGGGCTGCTCGCCACAGGGATTGGTGCTCTCGATTTTGCCCAAGTGCGGGGTGGGATTATCCTGGTTTATGCGGTCGATAAAGACGATGCCGGGGTCGCCGGTCTTCCAGGCCATATCCACAACCTTATCAAAGACCTCTCTGGCGTTGAGCCGGCCCTCAACCTCCCCGGTGCGGGGATTGACCAGGTTGTAGTCAGTGCCTGCCTTGACCGCCTCCATAAATTCTGAAGTAACCGCCACTGAGATGTTAAAGTTGGTCAGCGCGGACATGTCTTCTTTGGAGGTGATGAAATTCATGATGTCCGGATGGTCGACATTGAGAATGCCCATATTGGCCCCGCGGCGCATCCCGCCCTGCTTGATAACGTCGGTGGCGGTATCAAACGCCCTGATGAAGGACACGGGACCGCTGGCCACCCCGCCCGTGGAGCCGACCCGGTCTCTTTCCGGGCGCAGGCGGGAAAAGGAGAAACCGGTGCCGCCGCCGCTCTTATGGATAAGCGCCGTATTCTTCACCGAGTCAAAGATGGACTCCATCGTGTCCTCAATGGGCAGGACAAAACAGGCGGACAGCTGTCCCAGCTCCCGGCCCGCGTTCATCAGCGT
>CAYFVI010000194.1:0-2057 GCA_964346525.1 uncultured Dehalococcoidaceae bacterium | reverse complement strand
CTGCGGGCAAACCCGGTTATCACCTCATCGCAGATGAGCAGGATCTCATACTGGTCACAAATCTCTCGAATCCGCTTCATATATCCCGGAGGTGGTGGAATGATGCCCAGGCCGGTATTAGTTGACTCGGTGATGAAGCAGGCCACGGTTGACGGATCTTCAAACTCGATGACCTTGCGCAGCTCCTCAGCACAGAGCAGATTACATTCGGGATAATCCAGCTCGTACGGGCAGCGATAACAGTTCGGGGAATGGATAGCGACGAAACCGGCCATGAGAGGCTCGAACGGAACCCGCCGGAAGATATGGCCGCTGGCGCTGGCCGTGCTCATACTCATGCCATGATAGTCGCCCGGATAGCGGTGGATGACCTTGTACTTCGTTGCCTTGCCCATTATCTTCCAGTAATGCCGTGCGATTTTGAGCGCCGTCTCGTTGGCATCGCTGCCGTTGCTGCTGTAAATGGTGTATTTCAAACTGCCCGGCGATATCCGGGCGAGCTTCTCCGAAAGCCAGACCACCGGTTCCGTAGGGGCAAACAGGTTGGGGGTGGTGGAAACTATCTTCTCCATCTGCCACTGCATCGCCTCCATGAGCGCCGGCGGGTTGAAGCCGAGGGTAGTGGCGGCATCGCATGATTTCGTCTCCAGCAGGCGGTTGCCGTAACTATCGATGACGTAATCCCCTTCTCCGGCGTTGATAATGGACATGGGAAGGTCAAAAAAGGTGGAATCCCTGCCGAAAGCCGGCCATACGTATTCCTTGGCCGTGGCAACCAGTTTATCCAGCCCGACCTGTGCGCGATTAACCGTTGACCCTTTCATTCCGTCTGCCTCCTGTCTGAGCATTTCTTGATATGTAGATAGCCTATCAAGTTTAATATAAACGGGCGGCGATTTACAAGCACGCCGTCGCCCTATTCATCGCTACTTGTTCAGTTTTACCACAAGCACCTTGTACATATCAGGAATGGCGCGCATCTGCTGGTAGCACTCTTCCGTCATCGGGTCATCCAGGCAGAACACCATCATGGCGCCCCCGCCGCGGTGTACTCCACGGCTCACCTGCATCTGGCTGATATTGATATCGGCGTTGCCGATAATGGTGCCCACCAGGCCTATCATTCCGGGACGGTCCTTATGCTCGGTGAATACCATATAGCTGCCCGTTGGCTCTATCTCCAGCCAGTAATCGCCCACCCGCGTCAGGTGGGTCCGGCCGCGTAACGAGGAACCGGCAACCAGCGTCTTTCCCGCGCCAGTGTTTACCTCCACTGTCAGCATATTGGCATAATTCTCACAGATAACTTCTTTTTGCTCGGTAACGCTCAGGCCACGGCTGTTGGCGATGATATCAGCGTTGACCATGTTCACCCGCTCTTCGGTAAGACCGTCCAGCAGTCCGGCAAGCACGGCCACCTTTATCGGACTGGTATCCTCTCTGGCAATGTCCCCCTGGTAGCGAATGGTCAGGGAGTCAGGATGCCCCTCCAGCAACTGCACGGCAACTCTGCCGATAGTCGTCCCGACCGCAATATATGGCCCGAGTACGGCCAGGGCCTCTGGCGGTATCATCAGCGCATTTACCGGAGACTGGGGCGGATGCCCCTGGAGAACGGCCACCACCTGCTCCGCAATATCGATACTGGCGCTGGCCTCAGCCTCAAAGGTTGAGGCAGCCAGATGCGGGGTGGTGATTACCATATCGCTCTGGAGCAGGATATTGTCCTGTGCTGGCTCTTTGCTGAAGACATCGATGGCCGCCCCGGCCAGTTTCCCCTGACTAATAGCGTCATATAGCGCCTTCTCATCCAGAATGCCCCCCCGGGCACAGTTAATCAGCATGGCCGTGGGCTTGACCAGCTTAAGTTCGCTACGACCGATTAAATCTCTGGTACTGGCGTTAAGCGGCACATGCATGGTGATGAAATCGGCCGTCTTCAGCAACGTCTCCAGTTCCACAAGCTGTACGCCCAATCTTTCCGCCCGGTTCTCCGAGATCATCGGGTCATAGGCGATAACCTCCATACGCAGCCCCTTGGCCATTTCTGCCACCTC
>CAYFVI010000193.1:0-8305 GCA_964346525.1 uncultured Dehalococcoidaceae bacterium | reverse complement strand
TGTGGTGCGGACGTCGGTGCCGGCATTTCATGAATGCCGATGATGGTCACGCCGGGATAGTACCCTCTCTTGACGCCTACCAGCAGGTAAATTCCACCTGAGGAGAAGGCGACGCTCAGCACGCCGTCTTCATCGGTCCTGCCCAGGAAATCGCCGTGAATGTCCACCAGAGACTCGTAGTCTTTCTTTTCGGCGGCAATACTGGTATCCTCACGCAGGGCGGTCATTTCCTGTCGCAGGACTTCGGCTTCCTCCCGGGACAGGGCCCAGATACCGGTACCTTCCACCGGTTCCTGAGTTCCCCTCTGGAACGCGGTGATGGTCACTTCCTGACCGACCAGCGCTCGCCACGGTGCATGGAGTCCGATGGCCTTGGGCTTGATTCCGACACCGATGGGAGAGAATCCGGGTATGTAGCCTCTTTTCACCGCGACCAGAAGATAGCCGCCGGCCTCAGCGAAAGCATGGGTCAGCTCACCATCATCATCGGTCCTGCCCAGGAAATCGCCGTGGATGTTTACCAGAGACTCGTAGTCTTTCTCCTCGGCGGCAACGCCGGTGTCCTCGCGGAGGGCTTTCATCTCTTCCCTCAGGACTTCGGCTTCCTCCCGGGACAGAGCCCAGATGCCGGCACCTTCCACCGTTTCCTCTGTCCTTCTCTGGAAGGCGATGATGGTTACCTCTTCACCGACCGGTGCACGCCGTGGCGCCTCGATGCCGAGGGCCCGGGGCAGCGTTCCGATGTTGATGCCGGTGAAACCGGGGAAGTAATGCTTTTTTACCGCGGCCAGCATATAATGGCCGGCCTCATCAAAAGCGTGGTAGAGCTTCCCCCTTTCATCGGTTCTGCCGAGGAAGGTGCCGTGGACACTGATGATGCTCTCAAGGTCGGTATCTGAAGAAGCCAGGTTATTTCCTTCCCTGAGTGCCGCCAGCTCTGCCTTCAACACCTCGGCTTTTTCCCGAGTTAGCGCCCAGACGCCGGCATCAGGGAACGGCTCCTGGTTTGCTCTGAGGAACACGGTCATCGATATTTCCTCGCCAACCGGGGCTATCCGCGGCGCGACGATGGCCAGAGAACCCTCCCAGAATGATTTGGGGTGGTCAGTCTCTGCTTCTCCATCGTCCTGTGCCAGTGCGGTCATCGGACCGGCCACCAGGATGAGCAGGGCCATCATAATTGAGACGATTAGAGTCAACTTTTTCATTTTCTTAGCCTCCTTTTCTTTTTCGACCTTGGTCGGTAGTCACTCATGGCCGGGGCCCCTTGGTCAATCATTCCCACCAACTTCAGTCTACTAATGAGTATAGAAGGGCATTATTATCCCCGTTTTATCGCTGTGTAAAACCTGTGTAAAATATCCGGCCTCAATGGAGACACAGTGAGGGTGAAAAGATAAGCCGAGTCAAAAGGGTTTGAACCGAGGCGATAGCTGAGCCGCTGGGATCTGGGGCTCGGTTATTGAGAGGGTAAGGATATGGTTCGGAGGTTCGGTTATAGAGTGGGGGAGGAGTCAGCTTTTTTGAGGCGATTTCTGGCTCTGCTTCTTTTTGTTTAAATTGGAGATGCGGGATTCCTCATCGTCAACGATAAGTTTTTCCGTAGTTCTCTTACTTTTTTCACCGCAACGCATCATGAATTAGGCTGACGAGCTCATCCGGGGAGAAAGGTTTGGGTAATACCGGGCGGCCACTTTCCTCCAGAAATTTTACAGTATTTTCTTCCATCGCCAATCCGGTGGAAAAAACAACTACATTTGCCAGTGGCGGGTGCTTCTCCAGAAGCCAGTGGTATAACTGCTTTCCGCTCATTCCCGGTATTAAGATATCGATAAGGCAGAGGTCATAGTGTTTTCCATTGATCATTTTTTGGGCAGCCTGACAGTCAGCGGCAATATCCACATTGAAGCCCTCGCCTTCAAGGACAGTACAGCAGATATTGGCGATGACCTCTTCATCCTCAACAACCAGGATTCTCTTTTCCCTGCTGACGGCGTCAGCCATAATAAAACTCTGATTTACCTTTCATTTGACAGGCAGTTCCACGGTAAATGTTGACCAATGGCCCGGCTTGCTGTCCACGTAAATCTGGCCGCCGTGTTCGGTGACTATACCGTGGCAGATGCTCAGACCAAGCCCGGTGCCCTGGCCAACTTCTTTAGTGGTGTAAAATGGGTCAAACAAGTGTCTTAAATGTTCCTTTTTTATTCCCTGGCCATCGTCGGCAAAAGAAACCCGGATGATATCTCCTCTACGTTCTGTGGTGATGATTAGGGTACCTTTCCCGTGTGCCTGTAGCATAAAATATTCTGCGTTGATGATGATATTGACAAAGGCCTGCTGCAGTCGGAAAGCATCGGCGGTGATAGCCAGCAGGTCAGGGTCAAAATTGGTGACCACCTCGATATTGTGCACTTTCTGTTCATAGGCACGCAGGTCAAGAACTGACTTTATCGTCTCGTTGATATACACGGGATTCTTGGTCGTGTCATGTTTGCGGGCAAAAGTGAGCAGATTCTTCACCACTTGGGCGGTTCGCTGTGCCTCGCCGTGGATGGTTTTCAGGTCCTGCCTCATATCCTCCGGAACATCTTTATTCAGCAGCAACTCTGAAAAGCCGATAATCCCGGTCAAAGGGTTGTTGAGCTCGTGGGCTACCCCTGAAGCCAGCTCACCGATGGAAGCCAATCTGTCGGTAACGATGAGCTGTTCCTCCATTTTCTTGCGCTCACTTATGTCCCTGATATAGCCCACGTTGACCGGTTTACCCTTGTAACTGGAATAAGCGTAAGTAGCCTCAACCGGTATCTCAGTACCATCCTTCCGCACAATAGTTATCTCGTAGAGTCCGGGGAGGACTTCACCGCGTATCCTTTTCTTATATCTTTTAATGGCCTCTTCGCGGTCATCGGGGTGGATGAGTTCGGCCATGGACATATTCAGTAGCTCCTCTCTGGAATAGCCGGTGATGCGTGACCACTCATCGCTAACGTAGACGTGCATGCCGGTTCCGCGTTCATCGTCCTGCAGCATCACCATCGCTTCACCGATTCTTTCCCCCAGCTCTAACAGGGCACGGTACCTTTCCTCCGACTCCCGAAGAGCTTCCTCCGCTTTCTTACTCTCGGTGACGTCGTTGAGAACGGCGAGTAAACAGCATTGACCGCCTATTTCCACTTTATCGGCGGAGAGCAAAGCATCGACTTTGTGCCCTGACCTTGTGTAAAGCTCGATTTCCAAATTTTTCACTTGTTGTCTTTTTTCGAGCATTTGCAATAGTCTTTTGTTAATTCTGCCGGTCTTGACTATTCCCATCTCCGTGCTGGTTCGCCCGCACAGTTCCTTGCGGGAGAGGCCGAAGGTCTGCACGTAACTGTCGTTTACATCCAGATAGCGGCCTTCCTCCAGAGTGACGATGCTCATGGGATGAGGATTGGAATGAAATGCCCGGGAAAACTTTTCTTCCGATTCTTTTAATGCTTCCTCCGCCTGCTTGCGCTCGGTGATGTCTCTCATAAAACCGACTATGGCAATCAGATTCCCTTTCTCATCCTGCAATCTTTGGATGTTTACACCAGCAAAAAACAAGTCACCGTTTTTCTTCTTGCTCAGAATTTCACCTCTCCAGACATCACCTCGCAGCACAGTATTCATAATATCCTGTTGTATTTCTTCGCTATGGGGCTCGGCATTGAATATAATAGTCTTCTTACCGATAAGCTCCCGCTTGGTATAGCCAGATAGTTTTTCAGTGGCCCGATTAACATAGACAATTACACTATCATCACCTGCACAAATTACAGAAAACGGGGCATGCTCTAGAATACTGGCCAGAAAATCGAACCCTTTTTCCACACGTTTACGCTCGCTTATTGACTCTTCTAATTCGAAATTTCGTTTGCGCAGCGCTTCCAGTTCGGCCAAAAACTGCGGCTTTGACTTGACTCTATTCATCTTCCAGCCTCCCATCTTGAACATATTGCTGAGGCGTGACAGAGAAAAATGTGCCTATAGACAATAAAACAGACAATAACTCATGTCAAATGTCATACGAAAAAGACAGTTAGCGGCAGGATTATAAACATACACTATATTCAAGGTATAATATTATGGCGGGCGTGTCAAAAAGGCATTAAAAATGCCAAATGGCATAATAACTTTTTGGAAGTTTAGTCTAGGCTTTTACGTACCTTGACGGTGGCAATAATGAGGGTTACCGTGGTCATGGCGGCGAGGATTACGGCATCCTGCCACAGGTATTCAATGCCCACGCCCTTCACCACGATGCCGCGCAGGATACGCAGGTAGTAGGTGAGAGGTATGACCGAGGCAATCCACTGCGCCGCCCTGGGCATTGACTCGATGGGAAAGATGAAGCCGCTGAGAAAGACGGTTGGCACCAGCACCATGAAGCTGGCCTGCATGGCCTGGAACTGGTTCTGTGAGACGGTGGAAATCAGGAGGCCTAAAGCCAGAGAGAAGGTAAGGAACAACGAGGACAGTGCCAGAAGGAGCAGGAAGTTGCCGCGCATGGGCATGCCGAAGACGACGATGGCGGTGGCCACCACCAGCAGCAGCTGGGTATAGCCGATGATAACGTAGGGGATGAGCTTGCCGACGATAAGCTCCCCCCGGCGCAGCGGGGATACGTTGAGCTGCTCCATGGTGCCGCGTTCCCGCTCGCGGACAATGGCGATGGAAGTCAGGATGATGGTGATGTTCTGCAAAAGTATGCCGACAAATCCCGGGAGATAGAAAACGGAGCTCTGCATGGCCGGGTTGTACCAGATACGCGGCTGGAGCGATATCGGCAGCTGTATATCTCCCAGCTGGTTCCGGCTCAACAGCTCGGCACCCTTGTTGGCGGCGATGAGGTTGGCGTTGGCCAGCGATTGAATGCCGGCCCCCGGCTCCGAGCCGTCGGTGAAGAACTGCACTGGAGCGGGCTCCCCGCGATGGATATTCCGGGAGTATTCCGGTGGAATCACCAGCGCGCCCTTGGCGTCTCCTGATTCGATACGGCTGGCGATTTCCTCATAATCGAAGGCGTAGTAGTTCACGTTGAAGAACTCCGTCTGGTCAAAACTCTGGATGAGCTCGCGGCTTTCCGCCGTGTTGCTGGCGTCCCAGACCGCCAGCGAGACGTCTTTGATATCGGTTCTCACCACATAGCCTAGGATGCACATCTGTATCAAAGGCAGGGCAAACACCATGGCCATCGAGCGCCGGTCACGGCTGAGCTGGATAAATTCCTTGATAATGACACTGAGCATTCGCTGCCACATCTCAATCTCCTTTCTGCACCAACGAAACGGAGTGGTTCATTTCCTGCGCTTCCATCAGTGAGATAAACACATCCTCCATAGAGAACGGAATGCGATTGATACCGTGTATGGAAACCCCGCCATCCTCCAGAAGCCGCCTGATTTCAGGTGCGGCGGCGCTGGCTTCATCAACCACGACGTGTATGGCGCTGCCGAAGAGGCTTACCTGACGATAGCGGGCATCTGCGGCGAGCAGTGCCAGCGCCTGCCCGTAGTCTGAAGTGGCCACCTCGAGGAGCTCCCCCTTCACCTGCTCCGTTTTGAGCTGATGGGGGCTGCCCAAAGCGATGAGTTGCCCCTGATACATCAGGCCCAGCCGATGGCAGTGCTCGGCTTCATCCATGTAATGGGTGGTGACGAATATGGTCGTTCCCCGGGCGGAAAGTTCCTGAATCAATTCCCAGAAGGCGCGTCGGGACAGCGGGTCGACGCCGGACGTCGGCTCGTCTAGAAAAACCACCTCGGGGTTGTGTATAATGGTGCAGCCCAGGGCGAGGCGCTGCTTCCAGCCGCCGGAGAGGTCGACAGCTCTGGCCCTCTCCTTGCCGCGCAGCCCGGCCATGCCCAGCACCCACCTTTTCCTTTCTTCGAGCATAGATGCCGGCAGCGAATACAGGTTACCGTAAAAATTAATGTTCTCCTCTACGGTGAGGTCGTTAAAGAGCGAGAACTTCTGCGACATATAGCCGATTCTTGCCTGTACGATATCCGCCATTACCGACATATCTTCACCCATGACATAGGCGCTGCCGGTTGTTGGTTTCAGAAGGCCGGTAATCATGCGGATGGTGGTGGTCTTTCCGGAGCCGTTAGGACCGAGCAGACCGAAGATTTCACCGCGCCTGACGTTGAAGTTCACACGGTCCACGGCGGTGAAATCACCGAATTTCTTGCTCAGGTCGGTAACCTGGATTGCGGTCTCAGTCTGGCTGCTTTCTTTGAATGTAGAGTGCACCGAATTTTCTGCAGCGCTCCAGCTTGTCAGCCCTTCCTCCTGCCCGGCAAGCTGGGTGACAAAAACGTCTTCAAGTCCCGCCGAAATAGGCCGCAGGTCGGTAACCGGTATTGATTGGTCCTTCAGCAAACGGTTGATTTCGGTGCGGCGTTCTTCTGCCCGGTCGACCATGATATGGATGGTGTCGCCAAATATCTGTGCCGTTTGCACAAATGGTGCCTGCGGCAAAACGATCATAGCCTCAGTGACCTGTGGAGTCCTTATCTCCAGCAGCTGGCCGGGAAACCGCGCTTTCAGGTTCTGTGGTGTATCGCAGGCGATTATCTGACCCTTGTGCATGAAGGCGACGCGGTGGAAGCGTTCCGCCTCATCCAAGTAAGGGGTTGATACCAGCACGGTAATGTCCCGGGCCAGGAAGCCGGCGATTATACGCCAGAAGTCGCGCCGTGAGACCGGATCCACGCCGGTGGTGGGCTCATCGAGGAAAACCACCTCGGGCTCATGGATAAGGCTGCAGGCCAGCGCCAGCTTCTTCTGCATGCCGCCGGAAAGATGCTCGGCGTGCCTTTTGCGGAATGGCTCCAGACGGCAGAATTGAAGCAGTTCCTTCATCCGTTCTCCGCTCACTTCAGGAGGCATATTGCGCAGCTTGGCGAAAAAGGACAGGTTCTCCTCCACCGTCAGGGAAGGGTAAAGGTTGAAACGTTCCGCCACATAGCCGATTTTTTCTTTGATGCCGGCGGCATCCTTCACCGTGTCCATGCCGAGGATGTGGGCCTGGCCTGCAGAGGGCACAGCCAAGGTACAGAGCATGCGGATGGTCGTTGTCTTGCCGGCGCCATCGGCGCCAACGAGGCCGAACATCTCACCGCGCTCGATGCGCAGGTCAAGGCCGCTCACGGCGAGAACGTTATCGTATTTCTTCTGAAGCCCGCGGGCCTCGATGGCCGGGACATTCATGGTTATTTACCCTCAGCATCGGTGGATATTCGCGCATCTGCGGGCATACCCGGCTTGAGCTTTTGCTCCGGATTGGCCAGGCTGATTTTGACGGTGAAGACGGTTCTCTCTCGCTCCTCTTTCAGCTGGATATTCCTGGGGGTGAAAAGGGCATTCGGCGATATGTAGACAATGGTGCCGGAAAAGTACTCGTCGGGGTAGGAGTCAACGGTTACCTGCACTTCCTGCCCCAGCTTGACCAGTCCGATTTTTTGTTCCGGAATGTAGGCGGTCAGCGTTACCTCGTCCAGCTCGGTTACGGTCAGTAACGGGAAGCCCGGCTGGGCGATTTCTCCTGCTTCCGCGTCACGTGAGACGACCACACCCGATACCGGTGAGGCCACAATGAGCTTATCAAGTTGCACCTTGATTACGTTGAGAGAAGCCTCAGCCTGCTCGACCTGCAGCTCGGCGGCTTCCGCAGCGACCACTGCCGCCTGATAGGCAGTATAGGCATTGTCCACCGCCGTATTGAGTTCCTGGGGATTATCCCTGATGGCCAGCAGGTTCTGGAGCGCTTTCTGCGCGGTCTCCACGCGGAGTTCAGCCGCCGGAATGCTGAAGTAATCGATCAGTTCCGTTTGATAGTCAAGGTTTAGCTCGGCGATGGCCAAGTCACCGGCCGCGGGAATGGTGTTCGCTTTGCGGTCATACTGGGAGGCCATACCCAGGACGGACTCCGCTCTACGGAAATTGTCCCAAAGCTTCCGGGCGGTATCGAGTTGGATTTCGGCTACAGCCAGATTCCATTCTTTTTCGATTTCCCTGGCTTTTGCCAGGTTTAGTTCGGCCAGCGCCAGCTCTCCTTCGGCGGCAATAATCCTTGATTCCAGTTCCATAGGATTGCGCTGCACATCGAGGGCGTTTTCCCAGGCCTTTTCCGCGCCGTTCCGGGCTATTACCGCCTGTTCCAGATAAGCACGGGCCAGATTTACGTTAGCTTCCGCTTGCCTTTTCTGGGCGGTGAGCAGTGAATCGTCCAGCATGACCAGAGTAGCACCGGCGGTGGCCTGGTCGCCTTCGTCGA
>CAYFVI010000192.1:0-6687 GCA_964346525.1 uncultured Dehalococcoidaceae bacterium | reverse complement strand
TAATCGTCATGCCGATATTGACGGTGCAGAAATACAGAACAGGGCAGCGAATCAACAGTCGGGCACTCGTTGCCGATTCCAAAGAGACACTGGCCTGTGCCTTTCTTTCTCTGGCGCTCCTGATAGGTCTGGGGGCAAACTACTTGTTCGGATTCTGGCAGGCAGACCCCATTATAGGCATCATAATTGCCGTTTTTCTGTTCCGCGAGGGGTGGCTGGGATGGAGGGAATCAGGCGAGGCAGGCGGTGACTGATATTACAAGTTTAACCATTCACGAGGCCCACGACTTGCTCAAAAGTCGGCAGCTTTCATCTGTGGAGCTGACACGATCCTGCCTCGAACGCATATCACACATAGAACCCAGGGTTAAAGCCTTTGTCACCGTAACCGATGAGCTCGCACTGAAGCAGGCGGAGGAGGCCGACCGCCTCTTGGCACAGAATAGTTCTAGTCCGCTGGCGGGCATTCCGGTGCTCATTAAAGACGTTATGTGTACCAAAGGGGTCAGGACCACCTGCGGCTCAAAGATACTGGAAAATCTGATACCCCCCTATGACGCCACCGTGGTGGAGAAGCTGAAAACCTGTAACGCCGTGCTTATCGGCAAGGCCAACATGGACGAGTTCGCCATGGGCTCATCGACGGAAAACTCGGCTTTTTTCCCCACCCGTAATCCCTGGGATTTGAGCCGGGTGCCGGGCGGCAGTAGCGGCGGTTCGGCGGCGGGGGTGGCGGCCGGCGAGATCGTCTATGCGCTGGGCCCGGATACCGGTGGCAGCATCCGCCAGCCGGCCGGTTTCTGCAGCGTCGTTGGTTTCAAACCGACCTATGGCCGGGTCAGCCGTTACGGGCTGGTGGCGTTCGCCAGCTCCCTCGACCAGATCGGGCCACTCACCCGCGATGTGACCGACTGCGCGCTGGTTATGAACGCTATCGCCGGCTATGACCGCCGCGATTCCACGTCAGCGCCGCAGCCGGTGCCGGACTACACAAAGTGCCTTAATGCCGACCTCAAGGGCCTCCGTATCGGCATACCTAAAGAGTATTTTGTCGAAGGGATGCAGGCGGAGGTGGAAGCAGCCATAAAAACGGCTATAAACCAGCTTGAAAGGTTAGGGGCGGGGGTTGACTGGGAGGTATCGTTGCCCCACACCCCCTATGCCCTCGCCGTTTACTACATCATTGCTCCCTCGGAGGCTTCGGCCAACCTGGCCCGCTACGACGGCGTCAAGTACGGCTTTTCCTACCAGGCGCCGAGCATGTGGGAGTCGATGGAGAAGACCCGCCAGTTCGGCTTCGGTGCCGAGGTGAAGCGGCGCATCATGCTCGGCACGTACGCACTGTCGGCCGGCTACTATGATGCCTATTACCTGAAAGCACAAAAGGTGCGGACACTTATTCGACAGGAATTCGACTGGGCCTTTGAGAAATACGATGCTCTGGTAACCCCCACCTCACCCACCGTCCCCTTCAAGATAGGAGAGAGGATGGACGACCCGCTACAGATGTACCTCAGCGACGTCTGCACCATGCCGGTAAATATCGCCGGCCTGCCGGCCATTTCCATCCCGGCGGGCTTTGCCGGCGACCTGCCCATAGGCTTGCAGATAATCAGCAAACCCTTCGGCGAGCAGACCATTTTAAAGGTCGCCCACGCTTATGAGCAGTCCACCGAGTGGCATAAGAAAAAGCCGAAAATATAAAAAGGGAGACCAAGAGGGGCGAAGCTTCTCTTTCAAAATCCCCCTTAATCCCCCTTTACAAAAGGGGGAAATCAAGCTTCTCCCTCTCGTAAAGGGAGACTGTGAGGGATTTAAGCTCGCCATAGGGAGGGGGATAAAGGGGGAGGATTACATTAATAAAACTTTGGAAGTAAATTATGGAAATTCAAAATCGCTGGTATGAAGAAATCACTCAGAAGCTCGACCCCTACAGGGATACCCTGAGCAAGAAGGAACAGAAGAGATATCAGCTTGACCTGCTGTCGCGGGTGGCCAGAAGGATCGCCGAGTTCTACAACGAATGCGGCGAATGCCAGCTCTTCCAGCAGGAAATCACCGCCTATGTCAATGAACTGGGCAATATGATTCACCTGGCCGATAATATCCGCCGGAAAAGATATGCGAGGCGGCTCAAGCAGGCCGTCAGGCATCTACAGAGCCAGCACAGACTGGTTCCCAAAGGGCACCATGTTGGCATCTGGATTTCCATCGGCACCGGAATCGGGGTGGCCATCGGGGCAGGGATGGGCAATGTCGGCGCGGGCATACCGATCGGCATTGGCATCGGCGTGGCTGTCGGCACGATGCTGGATGCCAGAGCAAAGCGGGAGGACAGGGTAATTTAATCAGAGGAGTCCGCTATGCTGGAGCAGATGATGGACTTCATTCTTTCCTGATTCTCCAGTCCCAGCCCGATCGGGATTGGCCTGGCCATAGTATTTGGCGCCATCTGGCTGGTCGGTTACTGGCCGCCGCTCTTTCAGAAGCCCTGGCTCTGGACGGTTCTCGTTATCAGCGCCTTTCTGTCTCTCATCGCGGTCGCCTTTATTCAAATCCCCCTTCAGGCTCTGGTCGGGCAGACGCTGGGACAGTTCTGGAGCCAGGAGGTGCTCCTGCGCTGGATTCTGCTGGCCGGGATACCGCAGATACTGCTCAGCGGGCTGGTACAGGAGGGGTCGAAGCTGGTGCCGGTGGTCATCTGGTGGCTGGGCGAGGACAGGGTGCTGAAGCCGAAAACGGGACTGGCTGTCGGTGCGGTAGCCGGGGCCGGGCTCGGTGTTTTTGAAGCGGTCTGGGTGCATAATGGCATTTTCGCCGCCGGCTGGGGCTGGGATATGGTGGAGGCGGGCGGGTATATGGCGCTGGCCGGTTTCTGGGAGAGGTTCTTTGCCGTGGCTTTTCACATTGCGGTATCGGCCCTGGCCGGGTGGGGCCTCGCCCGGGGGTGGGGCTGGCAGTTCTACCTTCTGGCTGCTTTCCTGCACGGCATCCTGAATTACAGTGTGGTACTGCTTCAGGCGGGCATTATTACCGTAATTCATGTTGAAATCTACGCCGCGGTGTCAGCCGTAATAGTAACCGCGGTAGCGCTCTGGCTGCGCTGGCGGAGGAGCGAGGAGACGGGTTGAGATATGGGCCCTGATAACGGAAGGGTATTGATTACGGGTGGTGCCGGCCGCCTTGGGATTACCGTCTGCCGGACATTTATGGAGAGCGGGTATCGGGTACGCCTGTTCGACCTGGAAACGGTGCGCAACAGAAAGGCGTTGAAGGAACTGTTTGGAGAGGTGGAGGTCTTCTGGGGAGACGTCGCCGAAAAGGAATCGATAAAGCAGGCCACGGAATACGTCGATGCCGTGGTTCATATGGCTGCAATTCTTCCCCCGCTGGCCTATCAGAACCGGGAACTGGCATATCGTGCTAACGTGGAAGGCACCGGAAACGTAATCGATGTCATTAAAGAGAAGGGCGGTAATATACCGCTGATATTCACCTCTTCCGCAGCCGTGTTCGGGCCCTCTCCGAAGGCAAAAAAACCGATAAGCGTCGAGAAAAACCCCCCCAGCCCGAAGGGAACCTATGGCGAGACCAAGCTGCAGGCCGAGAACTTGATAAGGGAGTCGGGGCTCGACAATGTAATATTGCGCCTGACGGTGACCATGTACCTAATCTTCGAGACGAGCGATATGAAGCGCATGCTGACCGTTCCTCTGAATAATCGAATCGAATTCTGTCACCCCGAAGATACCGCCCTGGCCATACTGAACGCGGTGCGGAATTTCGACTCTGCCAAGGGCAACACCCTTGTGGTCAGCGGCGGCCCCAGTCAGCGGATGTACTATCGGGATATGATAAGCGCCATCCTCAAGGTGCTGGGGTTGCCGATGCCCCCGTCCCGCAAGTTTACCGAGGAGCCCTACTACCTAGACTGGTATGATACGGGTGCTTCTCAGTCGTTACTGCAGTATCAGCGCAAGTCCTTCAGCGATTATCTCGAGGACTATCAGCAGGAACTTACCAGACGGTTTTCCCCGCTCTTCCTGCCCTTCATGCGCTACTTCGCAGGGCCGCTCTTCGGTGAAATCATTGTAAGGCTGATATAGATTACATTCTCTCTGGTGCCATCATCCCCATGAGGTGCAGCGTGCGGCTGAGCACGGTTTTGGAGGCCTCGACCAGCTTGAGGCGGGCTTTGGAGAGCGCTTCGTCCTGAGAGACTACCCGGCACTGCATATAGAAGCTGTGAAACACGGTGGCCAGGTCCTGCGCGTAATAGGTGAGGTGGTGGGGCTCCAGCGTGATGGCGATGGTCTCCACGAGCTCGGGCAGCAGAAGCATTTTGCGGATAAGGGTCAGCTCGGGCCCTGTAGTCAGCAGCGATACGTCTCCATCTTGATAGTCAATGCCCCTCTCCTGCGCCAGCCGCAGGATGCTGGCGATGCGAGCGTGGGCGTACTGTACGTAGTAGACCGGATTGTCCGCCGACTGCTTTTTGGCCAGTTCCAAGTCGAAGTCCATCTGGCTGTCCGCGGAGCGGGACAGGAAGAAGAAGCGGCAGACATCAGGGCCCACCTCCTCGATGAGCTCGCGCAGGGTGATGATATCGCCGCTCCGCTTGGAGACACGCACTATCTCACCGCCGCGGCGCAGCGTGACCATCTGCGAGATGATAACCTTGAGCTGCTCCGGGTCAATGCCCATTGCGCCAACCACGGCTTTCATCCGTGAGACATGCCCCATATGGTCGGCACCCCAGATATCGATAACCGTTTCGAACCTGCGCTTCAGAAACTTGTCGTAGTGGTAGGCAATGTCGGTGGCGAAGTAGGTGGGGGAGCCGTCGCTGCGTATCACCACGTTGTCTTTGTCCTCGCCCAGTGCCGTGGAGGCAAACCAGGTGGCCCCTTCCTTCTCGCTGATGTAACCGTCTCGCTTCAGAAGCGATATGACTTCATCGTACTGGCCGTTTTGGTACAGGCTGCGTTCGCTGAACCATACGTCAAAGGTAACGCCTAGCAACTCAAGGTCAGCCTTTATCTGACTGACCATCTTTTCCAGTCCTACCTGTCCCAGTTGCTCTATGGCCTCAGTTTCAGAAAGCTTGAGGAATCTATCGCCCTTCTGTTCAGCTATTTCCCCGGCTAGGTCTATCATGTATTGACCGAGGTACCCGTCTTCAGGCATTGCCGCCTCTTTACCCAGCTTCTGACAATAGCGGACATAGAGAGAGCGCACGAAGGCATCAATCTGGCTGCCGGCATCATTGATGTAGTATTCCTTTGCTACCTGATAGCCGGCTGCGGTAAGGACATTGGCCAGCGTACTGCCCAGAATGGCGCCGCGTCCATGCCCGACATGAAGCGGGCCAGTGGGGTTCACGCTGACGAACTCTATCTGCACCCTGCTCTTAGGGCCGATTTCAACATCGCCGTAGAATTCCCCGGTTTCGAGAATTGAATCTACCTGTCCGGCCAGCCATTGGGCGCTAAGGGTGAAATTAATGAAACCCGGCGGCGCCACAACGATTTTTTCAATCTCGGAAGTGCGGGGAACAAAGGCAGTAATATCATTGGCGATGGCGAGAGGGTTGCTGCTGGTAGCGCGAGCCAGTTTTAAAGGCAGACTGGAAGCGTAGTCGCCGTGTTCCGGGTTCTGCGGGTGCTCCAAAAGAATTTCCGGCAGAGCGACTGAGGGAAGTTTACCTGACTTCTGCGCCTCAGCGGCTGCCTGCGTTAGAAGTTCCGCCAGTTTGTGTTTCAGCATCAACCTGTATAAATCGCTTTTATAGTGATATTTGAGATGGCGCACAGATGCGCTTGCATATGCCCGAATTATAACACAATCGGCGCGGGAAAAGGAGAGGACGTTAAAAATAGTGATTTTTCGGTATTGACAAGGGTAATGAGAGATAGTATATTATATATGGCAATGGTTATGCTGTACACATAGTCTGGTTTATTGGTGAAGGAGAACCAAGCAGGCGGTTTGGTGCTCTACACCAAGCCGCCTTATTATGTGTATCGCACCTTAAAAATTGAATATGAGGTCTAATATTAAATCTGAAGCAGGTCAAGCGGGTAAGGGCATACGGTGGATGCCTTGGCATCAAGGGCCGAAGAAGGGCGTGGCAAGGCTGCGAAAAGCCCCGGTGAGCTGTCGAGCAAGCCTAGCCGGGGATTCCCGAATGGGGCAACCCGCTCAGGTAAAACCTGAGTACCCCCAGCTGAACACATAGGCTGGGCGGAGGTAAGCGGGGGAAGTGAAACATCTCAGTACCCTGAGGAAAAGAGATTATTCCCTGAGTAGTGGCGAACGAAAGGGGAGAAGCCCAAACCCGATAAGCTAAGTGGCGCCGTGGCCTATGCTTATCGGGGGTTGTAAGGCAGGTAGGACCGAATTCGGAATAGGTCAGGGAGTTACCAACCGAACTTTAGTTGAAGGTCTCTGGAAAGGACCACCACAGACGGTGACAGTCCAGTAAACGAAAGAGGTAGGCTCCTTACCTGTCCTTAAGTACCACGGGACACGTGAAATCCTGTGGGAATCTGCCCTGACCACAGGGCAAGGCTAAATACCCTTGATGACCGATAGTGGACCAGTACCGTGAGGGAAAGGTGAAAAGTACCCCGTGAGGGGAGTGAAATAGACCTGAAATCGTATGCCTACAAGCAGTCAGAGCTTGCC
>CAYFVI010000191.1:0-19443 GCA_964346525.1 uncultured Dehalococcoidaceae bacterium | reverse complement strand
ACCGCCATACCGCAGGCCAATATCAAGCGCATGCTCGGGTACTCCAGCATAGCCCAGGCGGGCTACCTCATGGTAGGGCTGGCGGCCATGGGCCTGGCATCAGCGGAGAGCATCCTTGGGCAGAGCGGTGTCCTCTTCTTCCTCGCCAGCTACGCCTTCACCAATATGGGCGCCTTCATTGCCATCATCGCCATCTCCAATAAACTGGACAGCGACCTCATTGAGGACTACGCCGGGATGGGGAAAAGGGCACCCCTGCTGGCGCTGGCATTGACCCTCAGCTTAATCTCGCTTATCGGTATGCCGCCGGCCGCCGGTTTCATGGCCAAGTTTTATATCTTCAGCGCGGCGGTGAACCACGGCTTGCTCTGGCTGGTGATAATCGCCGTGATTAACAGCGTCATTTCAGCCTACTACTATCTGCGCGTGGTAAAGGTGATGTGGCTGGGCGAGGCAGCATCCGCCGAGAAGGTACCCTCTTCCGGAGCCCTGCGGCTGGCACTGTTCCTCTGCTGCGCTGGTGTGTTGCTGCTGGGCATCATCCCGGACTATGCTATGAGGCTGGCGCAGCTCGCCGCCTCAATGTTCATTTATTGAGGTGTTTTACGCCTCACCATGATAACCAGCAAGGTAGCGGCCAGCATAGCCAGCGCGGCGATTATAAAGGCTGCCTTATAGTCGTTGCTGACATCGAAGATGTATCCCCCGACGGCTGGCCCGGTCGCCGCCCCGATGCCAAAGCCGATTTCCAGCAATCCCAGCACGGCACCGATATTTTTCACGCCGAAAGTGTCGCTTATCAGTGCCGCCCCGCTGCAGCCGAAACCGCTGTAAAAAAAGCCGTAAACGAGAGCGAATATATACAGACTCCACAGGTCTTGTGCCCATATCAGCCAGGCTATCGCCAGCGCCTGAAGCAGCGTGCTGACCATGAACGCTATCTTTCTCCCTATCTTATCGGAAGCGATGCCTATCAATAATCGGCCCGGGACGGAAGCGGCCCCGAGGAGGCTGAGCACGGCGGCTGCCTCTATCGGGGAAAAGCCGATGTCAGTGATGTGTGGAACAAGGTGGGTAACTATAAGAAACAGACAGGCGGCAAAAAGAAACCAGATGAACGCGAAAACCCAGAAATTACGGTTCTTAAGGATGGACAGGAAAGCTTGCTGAGCCGACTGCGAGGTCTCTGTTTCAGGCGGTGGTTCGGCAACGCCGATTTTCGCCCCATCGGGCAGAGCGCCGATCTCACGCGGGTCTCGTTTCAATAACCGCGTTAACGGTACCGCCACTACCCAGGCGATAAGCCCTATCACCAGATAGGCGGTACGCCAGCTGTAATTGGTAATGAGATAGGTGGCAAACGGCGCCATGATCATTGTCCCCAGCCCTATTCCCATGCTGGAGAGGCCCAGCGCCAGCCCCCTCTTCTTATCAAACCATCGGGAGACGGCCGACATCGGCACCACGTAGAGAGGACCGGTGCCCATGGCCAGCAACAGACTGTAGGTGATAAATAGCTGCCAGAGGGCATTGGTCAGGCTGGTCAGCACCAGGCTCAGGCCGGTAAAGACCGCCATGAGCAGGACAACTCGTCTCGGTCCATAGCGATCCAGAGCCCAACCGAAAAAGAAAGAGATGAGACCGGCCAGCAGTAGATTGGCCGAGAGTATGGATGAGGTTGCCGTCCGGGTGAGGCTGAATTCAGCCTCAATCGACTTGAAAAACACGCCGAAGGAGAAGTGTATGCCGTAGAGCGTGATACCAATCACCAGAAAAACGGCGACCACCACCCACCCGTAAAAGACCCTGTCAGTTAATCGCCACGGGACAGGCAATTTTCGCTCCTTTCTTTAGCTAGATGATGGTTTCTTAAACCTGACCGTGTAGTGCCAGAAGTTACCCTTACTGCCATCGAGCGTAAACCCTTCGCCCCTGCCCAGTTTTACCACTGTGGAACGAAAAGGATAATCAGGATCCAGGAATAATTCGGTTACCGCAAGAATCCCGCCGGGCTTGAGCACCCGCTTTACCTCACGCAGGGCCCAGCCCCTATCCGGAATCTCCATAAGCACGGTTACAATGCATACCAAGTCGAAAAAATCAGCCGCGAAGGGCAGCTCATAGGCACCTGCCTTTCTCAGCTCCACATTTCCGATGTCCTGGTTTTCTGCTTTGCCCAGCTTGCGCTCAAGCTGTTTCAGCATCGCCGCCTGGATATCAACGGCATACAGTTTTCCCCTTTCCCCGATTGCCCGGGCCATGTAGGTGGTATAGGCACCGCTGCCGCAGCCGAGCTCCATAACGGTCATCCCCGGCCTGATGCCGCTGCGCTCTAGGATCGCCCCGGGCGACTGGAAGAAACGCCGGAAGGCGCTATCCAGCGCTCGACCGATATAAGCCGGCGCCGGTATGGGAATAAATTTCTTGATAATACGTGCCAGTATAAGAAGAGCAACAAGAGCCCCAAGGATTATCAGTATAGTTTTCACTGCTATCTTCGCCCCAAATCGACTAATTATAGTTGATATTTTGGGTGCTGAGCAACGTTCACATATTGTTTGCGGACAAGTATGTGTTCAAAGGACAGAGGCCTGATAAGAAATGTGCCCAGTCTACAGGATTTTTTTCTAGATAACACTCAAATTCATTCCTTTTTGACCGCTGTGGCTATTGACAACGCACGAGGAATAGTTTATTCTTGCTACTAATCCTAATAAACTAAAGGAGGGAAATCATGCAGGCATATTGTGTGAAGTGCCGCGCCAAGAGGGAGATGAAAGACCCCAAGTCCATAAGGATGAAGAATGGCAAACCGGCCACTCAGGGAACTTGCCCCGTATGCGGCACCAAGATGTTTCGAATTGGTAAGGCCTAAACCAATCTCAATATAAGGAATTCGAAATAGAGAGACTGGATAGTTAGCTAGCAACGTCCAGTCTCTCTGCTTTTAGAAGCTCTCAACTGCGCAAAGGCCAGCTTATTGACGAGCCTCGGGCAATTAAGCTAGACTTAGGTAGTGAACTGAGATAAGAGAGAGCTTTTAAGAGGGGTTTATACCCCTCTTTTCACAGGTATCCCTTTTCTTTGGTTCATCTATTGCCTATTCAGGTGTCTGGATACCTTTCTGGCAACGGAGGATGCATGATAGACCGGTACAACCCTCAGGAAATCGAAAAGAAATGGCAGCAGCGCTGGGATGAAGATAAGCTCTATCAGGTCAGCGAGGATGACCCGATGCCAAAATATTACGCGTTGACCATGTTCCCCTACACGTCGGGAGACCTTCACATCGGGCACTGGTATGCCATGGCGCCGTCTGATGTCCACGCCCGCTTCAAGAGAATGCAGGGTTATAACGTGCTTCACCCGATGGGCTTCGATGCCTTCGGCCTCCCCGCCGAGAACGCCGCCATCCAGCGCGGTATCCATCCTTTCACATGGACCATGCAGAACGTGGAGAACATGCGCCGCCAGCTACGGAGCATCGGCGCTATCTACGATTGGAGCCGGGAAGTGGTCTCCTGCCTTCCCGAGTATTACAAATGGACGGAGTGGTTTTTCTTGAAGCTGTACGAAGCCGGCCTAGCCTACCGCGGCAAGGCGCCGGTGAACTGGTGCCCCAAGTGCCAGACGGTGCTCGCCAATGAGCAGGTGCTGGGCGGCGGCTTCTGTGAGCGCTGCGGCACGGCCGTAATCCGCCGCGACCTTGAGCAGTGGTTTTTCCGCATCACCCGATACGCCGATGAACTGCTGGACTTCAGCAGCATCGACTGGCCGGAACGCATTCAAATCATGCAGCGCAACTGGATCGGCCGAAGCGAAGGCACGGAGATATCCTTCGGTCTTGACAACCCGGACGTGCCGGAAAAGGAAATCCGGGTCTTCACCACCCGCCCCGACACCACCTTCGGCGTCACCTTCATGGTGTTCGCCCCCGAGCATCCATTGGTCTCCGTGCTGACCACACCGGACAAAAAGGCTGAGGTTGACGCCTATATTGAGCGAGCAAGACGTTTGAGTGAAATAGAAAGGCTATCCACCGAGAAAGAAAAGGACGGTGTCTTCATCGGGTCATACTGCACCAACCGCCTGAACGGGAAGAAAGTTCCCATCTGGATTGCCGACTACGTGCTTTTGAGCTACGGCACGGGAATAGTTATGGGCGTGCCGGCCCATGATGAGCGCGATTTCCTTTTCGCCAGGAAGTACCATATCCCCATACCGGTGGTCATTGCGCCGCCGGGCTGGCAGGGTGAAGAGCTGGGAGAGGCCTATGTTGAAGAGGGAACGCTGGTGAACTCAGGTCAGTTCGATAGCCTCCCCAGCAAGCAGGGCATTGAGGCTGTTTCCGATTTTCTCGAGGAGAAAGGCTGGGGCAGGCGGACCATCAGCTACCGGCTGCGGGACTGGCTTATCTCCCGGCAGCGTTACTGGGGCGCCCCCATCCCCATGGTATACTGTAATGATTGCGGCATTGTTCCCGTCCCCGAAGCAGACCTGCCTGTATTACTGCCTGAAGATGCCGAGTTCAGGCCGACCGGAGAATCGCCGCTGAAATACAATGAGCAGTTTGTCAACACCACCTGCCCGCGTTGTGGCGGGCCGGGCCAGCGCGAGACGGATACCATGGATACCTTTATGTGCTCTTCTTGGTATTTCCTGCGCTATACCAGCCCCAACAGCGACGATTCCCCCTTTGACGATGATAAGCTTAAGTTCTGGATGCCGGTTGACCTGTATACCGGCGGGGCAGAGCACGCCGTGATGCATCTCCTTTATTCCCGCTTCTTCATCAAGGCACTGCGGGACATGGGAATGGTCGACTTCGATGAGCCGTTCACCCGCCTGTTCAATCAGGGGATTATCATCGCCGAGAAGCAGAAGATGAGCAAGTCGCTGGGCAATGTTATCACCCCGGATGCGTACGTAAACGAGCTGGGCGCGGACACGGTCCGGGCCTACCTTATGTTCCTAGCACCCTGGGAACAGGGCGGTGAGTGGAACGACAGCAGCATCAGCGGTATCAGCCGCTGGCTGAACCGGATATGGCAGCTGGTGCTTGACGGCTACCAGCCCGACCAAAAAATGACACCCGAGGACACTGAAAAAGCGGAGAGAGAACTATCTCGTTTCACCCATCAGACCATCAGACGGGTAACCCGGGACATGGAAAGGTTCCGCTTTAATATTATGCTATCGGCGCTGATGGAATTCACCAATTATCTCGCTGGAATAAAGGAGGCCGGCTCGGTCAGCAACCCGGCCTGGGAAGAGTCAATCGATACCCTGCTCCGGCTGCTGGCGCCCACCGCCCCCCACCTTGCCGAAGAGCTCCGGAAGAGGACGGGACGCCAGTACAGCATCCACAACCAGCCCTGGCCGCAGTGGGACGAGGAACTGGCCAAGGATGAGGAAATCACGCTGGTGGTCCAAGTAAACGGCAAGCTCCGCGACCGCATCGCCGTGCCGGCTTCCATCACCGAGGATGAGCTACCGCAGATTCTTCAGGAAAAGGCCACCAAAGCCAACGCCTACCTGGAAGGGAAGAAAGTCCTGAAGCGAATATATGTGCCCGGCAGGCTGATAAACTTCGTCGTGCATTAAGCACATATAGCAATGAATACCATGAAATTATCACTTATCGGCGGCGGGGCGATGGGGGAAGCAATTCTGGCCGCCATCCTGAACCGCGGCCTAAGTGCTCTGCAGGACGTCTGGGTCAGCGATATCAAAGAGGAACGCCGCCAGCACCTGAAACAGGCCTATAAAGTATCTGTCACCGAGAACAATCCCCAGGCCGTAGCTAGCAGCGACGTTATAATTCTGGCCATCAAACCGCAGAATTTACCCGAGATAATGCCCGAATTAATCGGCCACATCAAAGCGGGTCAGCTCGTCTTTTCCATCATCGCCGGCGCCAGGATTAATACGTTATGTAAAGGCCTCGGCCACAGACAGGTGGTTCGGGTTATGCCCAATACTCCTGCTCAACTCGGAGAAGGAATCAGCGTCTGGACAGCAACTCAAGAGGTAACCGAAGCGCAGAAAGAGCAGGCCAGAGCCATCCTGAGCACTATGGGCAAGGAGATATTTGTCGCTGATGAGAATTATCTGGATATGGCCACGGCGGTGAGCGGCAGCGGTCCGGCCTACTTCTTCCTCTTTGTGGAATGCCTGGTCGAGGCTGCGGTCGAAATCGGCTTTTCCGAGGATACAGCCCAAGAACTGGTACTGCAGACCATGCTTGGCTCCGGCCAGCTGCTGGATAGGTCCGGGAAATCCCCTGCCGAACTGCGCCGCATGGTCACCTCCCCCGGCGGAACCACCGCCGCCGCCCTGCAGGAGTTTGAAAACGGAAGCTTCCGCCAGCTAGTTCATCAGGCAGTTGAGGCCGCCTACCACAGGGCCAAAGAGCTCGGCAAATAACCGGCAGCAACACCGTCCGGCCTTAAATCCATTGTTAAATTTTTACTGATTTTTTTAAAATTCAATATGTTCAGTCTTGACAAAACGTTCTATACTTATTATAATAATTGGGAAAGTCAAAACCATGGAGGGCGGATGGAAGACAGCCATCAGAGCAAAGATAAACAGTTCGCCGAGGAAGTTGGCATAGTCTTCGAGCAAACCGGTATGCCCCGGATGGCCGGCCGTATTCTGGGCTGGCTTCTCATCTCTGACCCCCCACATCAGTCAACGGAACAGCTCATCAAGGCCTTGATGGCCAGCAAGGGCTCCATCAGCACCATGACGCGTCTCCTTATTCAAATCGGCCTCATCGAACGTCTCAGCCTGCCCGGCGTCAGGCGCGACTATTTCCGTCTGCGCTCCGATGCCTGGCAGCATATGATAGGTCGCGGACTTACTGAAGAAATTAAAATGGTACGGCAACTTGCCGAGCGCGGGCTGGAACTGCTCGGCGATAAGACCCCCGTGACCAAGAAATGGCTGGAGGAGATGCGCGACGTGTATACCTTCCTGGAGCGCGAGTTCCCCACCCTGCTGGAAAGATGGGAAAGGGGGCATCAGAAGGTAATCGAGCCGTAGCATAAATTACTTCGCAAGACACGATGCGCTTATGATAGGAGGCATAGATAGAATGAAAAAACTAAAAATCGCGGTTGCTTTCTTGCTCCCGCTCATCTTAATTACGATAACCGCCTGCAATCCTCTAGATGAGAGCGCAGAGGGAGCAGAACAGTATGTCGAAGTGAAAAGAGGAGACCTGTACGTTACAATCAGCGGCAGCGGCAACATAGAGACATCAGAAGATGCCAACCTCAGCTTCGGCGCCGGTGGTCGTATCGAAAAGATATATATCGAGGAAGGTGACCGCGTCACCAAAGGCGATGTCCTGGCAGAGCTCGATATGGATTCACTGGAACTAGCCAGAGACCAGGCCCGGTATGCATTCACCCAGGCCGAGGTCGCGCTCCTTCAGGCCGAGTTGAGCCAGCAAACCGCCGAATATGAACTGGATAATATTCTGGACCAGAAAGATGCCCTGGAGCTGGCTTTATTCAACGCACAAATAGACGTGAGGTCGGCTGAACATCACGTTAATGAAACCCAGGACATATACACCTGGCCGGACATTGAAACGGCCAAGAAGGACGTTGAGAACGCTGAGGCATTTCTGCAGTACGCATTGGACCAGAATCTGCCCGAGGCAACAATCGCTTACGCTCAGGCAAAGCTGGATGCGGCGGAAGCAGTACTGGACGCCAAGGTAAACGCCTATGATACCGAGGAGGTGGCCATTGCCAGAATGCAGCTGAAAGCGGCCCAACTGGCCGAAGCCCAGGCCCAGAAAAATCTTGACGAGATGAACGAGGATATTGCCATAAAGGAACTGCAGATTGAGGCAGCCAAAGCCGCCGTGGCGCAGAACAAACAGTCGGTGGCGCTGGCCCGGCGGTCTCTGGAACAGGCAGAAAAAGACCTTAAAGAGGCGAGCATAGTCGCCCCGTTCGACGGAATAGTTTCCAGTGTCGCTGCAGAAGAAGGCGATATGATACCGTCGCCAGCGATGGCGCCCAGACAGATTATAAGCCTGATTAACCCCGCCAAAATGGAACTGAGGGTGGAAGTGGATGAAATCGATATCCCGGATGTGGAGGTGGGCCAGGAGGTGATTATCACCCTTGATGCACTGCCCGATAAAGAGTTAAGGGGCGTGGTCAGCACCATCTATCCACTCGCGATCGAGGTCGGCGGCGTCATCGTCTACGAGGTAAAGATTGAGC
This sequence comes from uncultured Dehalococcoidaceae bacterium, assembly GCA_964346525.1. Lineage (GTDB taxonomy): Bacteria > Chloroflexota > Dehalococcoidia > Dehalococcoidales > RBG-16-60-22 > E44-bin89. The sequence continues at coordinate 11,197 of CAYFVI010000191.1, read as the reverse complement.
TTGAAGTTCCAGAGGGCTCAGGAGTAAGGGTCGGCATGAGTGCTGAGGCCGATATCGTTCTGGCCAACCGCACGGATGTCCTGCTGGTGCCGGACCGCGCCATCGGCCAAGATAGTGATGGTAATCCCGTACTCTACGTCGTTGTTGGTGACGATGACCTGGAAGAAAGGCCGGTGGTAGTTGGCATCAGTGATGGTTTCAATACGGAAATCACCAGTGGCATACAGGCTGGTGAAAGAGTCCTTGCCACCAGCAGACGCCGATAAATCAACCGGACCATTTAAAATGGAGGCACGATTTGAACCTTGAGGCCAGGAGCGCCAGATGATTAAGCTTGATAATATCACCAAAATCTACCGTATGGGCAAAGTTGAGGTTCCGGCCCTCCGCGGAATAGACCTGACCATCAACCAGGGGGAGATGGTGGCCATCGTCGGGGCCTCCGGTTCCGGCAAGTCAACACTGATGAACATCATCGGCTTTCTGGACAAGCCCACGGCGGGTAAATATACTCTGGAAGGTGCCGATGTCAGTCGATTGAACGATAACCAGCTCGCCGAGTTTAGAAACAAGAAAATCGGCTTTGTTTTCCAGACTTTTAACCTCCTGCCGCGTGCTTCGGCCCTTTCCAATGTGGAGCTTCCCCTCTTGTATAGCGGCGGCGGGGGGCGGCACAATCGTAGCCTGGAAGCGCTGGAAAGGGTCGGGCTGGGGGAACGGGCGGCCCATAAACCCACCGAACTCTCCGGCGGCGAGCAGCAGCGCGTGGCTATTGCCCGGGCACTAGTGAACAATCCATCGCTCATCCTGGCAGATGAACCTACAGGCAACCTAGATAGCGCCGTCACCACCGAGATTATCCGTATCTTCTCCAAGCTTCACAGGGAAGGGATTACCGTCATCTTGGTTACGCATGAAATGGACGTTGCTACACAAGCTCAGCGCATAATAGGCCTGCTGGACGGCAGGATTGTCAGCGACGAAAAAGTCACGCACAACGATAAAACGATACGCAAACGGAAGGATATCGACCTTTAATGGTAATTAAACGGCGGGAGATATAATTTGAAACTCATAGATTCCATTGTCATTGCCATCAGATCGCTATTCGCCAACAAGCTGCGGTCTTCGCTGACCATGCTCGGCATAATCATCGGGGTGGGGTCAGTTATCACCCTCATGTCAGTGGCCAGGGGCGCCGAGGCATCCATCACTGAAGCTTACGAGGAACTGGGCACCAATCTGCTCCAGGTAATCCCCAGCAATCCCGAGGCGGAGAGTGGATTCATGGCCCTGTCCCCGGGATATGCACCGCCGACGCTTACCATGGATGATGTTCGGGCGCTGGAGAATGTCCATGGCATCGGCGATATTGTGCCCATAAACGAGAATTTTATCACGCTAACGGTTGATGGCGAAAGCGATAGCGCGCTGCTCCATGGAGCTACCCCTGAGTATCTGCATGTTATGCAATTCACCGTGGCATCAGGGCAGTTCTTTACCGACCACCATGTAGCGCAGCGGGCCAATGTGGTGGTGCTGGGCAGTGAGGTAGCCGAAGAGCTGTTCAGCGAGGATGAAGCGGTGGGCAAACAGGTGAAGTTGAAGAAACAGCGCTTCACCGTCGTCGGCGTCCTCGAGGCCAAAGGCGGTGCCATGTTTGGTTTCAGCCTCGATGATCTGGTAGTTGTGCCCGTCACCACCTATCAGGCACGTTTATTTCCCCAGCAGACCGCCACCGGCCAGGATGCCGTGGCTTCAATCAATTTTCAGCTGACCGACACGGAAAACAGAGAAGCGGTTACTGAAGAGATCGAGTCAATTCTGCGACGGCGGCACAACCTGAGGGACGATGATAAGAACGATTTCGCCATAGTTACTCAGGAACAGGTGCTGGAAATCGTCGGACAGGTGACGGGGATATTCTCCGTTGTCCTGGGCTCCATTGCCAGCATCTCGCTGCTGGTGGGTAGCATCGGCATCATGAACATCATGCTGGTATCGGTGACCGAGCGGACTCGGGAGATAGGCATCCGCAAAGCGGTGGGCGCCAAACGACGCGATATCCTGATGCAGTTCCTCATTGAGGCAGCCACGCTGGGCTTTGTCGGCGGCGGCATCGGCATCACCGGCGGCTGGCTCCTGTCCTGGGCGATCTCTCAGATAGACATCGGTGGCTTTCGTCTGGCAGCAACCGTCTCCATTGATATAATCCTGCTCGCCTTCATGGTCTCGCTATTCATTGGCCTGGCCTCCGGTCTATGGCCGGCAATGAGGGCCGCCCGGCTCAACCCTATTGACGCGCTGCACTATGAGTGATATTAATATTATTAAAAATATTGAACAGGGCAAACAGACTAAGAGCGTTAAGGATAAAGGTTTGCTAAATCATGAGCTGGCTTGATATTGCCCTCATCGTCGTAATCGGCATTGCCGCCTTTATGGGCCTCAGAATCGGCATCATCAAAGCGGTATTGACGCTCGCTGGAGTAATTTTAGGCGTTATTCTGGCGGGACGTTTTTATGTTGCTCTGGCTGAAAGGCTCACCTTTATCCCGCAGGAGACACTGGCACGGTTGGTTGCCTTCGCCGTAATACTCATCGGTGTGGTGCTGGTTTTCAGCATAATCGCCGGCGTTCTGAAATGGCTGGCTTCACTAGTGCTGCTGGGCTGGGTAAATAGACTTGGAGGGGCGTTTTTAGGTCTGACAATGGGAGCCATATTCTGCGGTGCCCTGCTGGCCATCTGGACCAAATTCCTGGGCATATCCGACCCGATTGCGGAATCGGCCCTGGCCACATTTCTGTTAGACCGCTTCCCGATGGTGCTGGCGCTGCTGCCTGAAGAATTCGACTCAGTGCGCTCTTTTTTCCAATAAAAGATAATCGTTAAAACAGCGAAATGAGATATTCAGTTATGGGGGCTACGCGATACTGGATCAACCGGACCGCAGCCCCCATCTATTCCCTTCGATTACCGATACGGGACTGTACCTCAAGTTACCGTTAGGTAACTGATGGCGTTTCTCCCGGATGCAGCTTTTTCCACTTCTCCAAAAGCTGCTCACGGCTTTCTTTGTGAGCCGGGTCAGCCACGCAAGAATCAACCGGGCACACTTCAGCACATCGCGAGGAGTCATAGGAGCCAACACATTCGGTGCATTTGTCGGGGTCAATAACGTAGATTGTTTCCCCTTCGCTGATTGCCTCATTCGGGCACTCCGGCTCGCACGCCCCGCAGCTTATGCACTCCTCTGTAATCTTGTACGCCATTCATCTACCTCCTTTTCTACTTAAAATGGCGATTTTGAGTAAAAAGCGCAGAATATCTAATTCATCGATTATACGGTATTGTGAACCCTCTTTTTCAAAGCTTCAGCCACATGCTCCGGTACCAGGTCGCTGACATTGCCGTTAAGTCGCGCTACTTCCTTCAGCAAGCTGGAACTGAGAAATTGATACTCCTGACTTGCCATAAGACAGAGCAAATCCAGGTCCGGAGCCAATTTGCGGTTCATCAGTGCCATCTCAAATTCCTTTTCAAAATCGGCGTTCATCCTCAGGCCCCGGATCATGACCTGAGCTTTTTCTCCCCTGGCAAAGTCAACCGTCAATCCGTTGAATGATTTTACCTCAACGTTCGGTATATCAGCTACTGCCCGTTTGGTCAATGCCACCCGCTCATCGGTGGTGAAGACAAGGTGCTTGTTTGATTTTTCATACACTCCGATTACTATCTTGTCGAATAGCTTGGATGCCCGCCGCACGATATCAAGGTGGCCATTGGTAATCGGGTCAAAGGTACCCGGATAAACCGCTATGGTCACAATGCACCCCCCTTGCGGAACACGGCAATACAGCTATCACCATGACGGTGCTCCTTAACCAGGTTCAGAGCACCATACGCGGAATTAAACGGAAGCAGAGATGAGTGCGTCACCACAACTGCGGAGCTAGGGCCGACCAGCCTGGAGCCGGCTAACTGAGTGATGATATCTCCGATTGACGCATTAGAATAAGGAGGGTCCATCAGGATTATATCGTACTCCTTGTCCAAGAAGGAAAATGCCTTGGTAACACTGCAGCAATAAACATGCGCTTGCTCAGAAAAGCCCGTCTTCTCCAGATTTTTTCTTATTATAGCACAACATTGCGGTGCCCTTTCAACAAAGTCGACCCAACCAGCCCCACGACTCAAAGCTTCTATCCCGAGTTGCCCGCTGCCGGAAAAAAGGTCAAGCACCTGTGACCAATCACCAGTCATATTCTCCAAAATGGAAAAAATGGCCCCCTTGACCAAATCTGTCGCGGGGCGGGTTATGGTTCCTCTTGGGACTCTCAGCTGATGTCCTTTTGCTTTACCGGCAATGACTCGCATGCCAAACATTATGCAACTACGGATTCAATGTTCATTAATGAACAACGTCACATTATTAGGATAAATATTGTGGGACTAATTGTCAATAAAAACACAGCCGCGGTCCTCCGGCTATTGGCCGGCAAAAAGACCTATTCCCAGAGATGTGGATAATCAGAAGTCCTGCCCTGGCAATAGTACCCGGTGCAATCCGCAACAGCGGCAACGCTCATACCTGCGGGCCACCTTATACAGTCCCTTTTTACTGCAGTAGGGACAGTAAGCAAACCTGAGCCCATTGCCGTTGCGGTTTTTGCCTTTTCCATTGTGGTGACCGGCAATTGCGTCTGAAGCCACGCCTGCTCGCTCCTGTGTATAATGTATTCATTTACCCACCCCTCGCGCCAAGGACGGCTGGCCCCTTGCCGCCCTTTCCGCCAGGAGTACCTATCTTATTGTATTGGCCGGTGGACGATGAGCACACTATAACTTCTATCGTGATTCAGATCCCTGATTCGTCAGTGGTGGCTGCACCGGTTTCATGGCTGGTGTGATTGCCTGGCGCCGGTGGCTGATCATGGGACGGCGCAGGAACGATGGAACATCCAGCTCATCCTCGCTCTTGATGCCTTTGAGAAGCTGCGTCAGTTCATCCTCCTGACCGGTTCCGGTAAATCCGAGCTTGGCCACGAATCCAGTAGCGATCAGGGTAATCCGGACATCGTTGTCCATTTCTGGATCATGGGCGACGCCGAAAATAATATTGGCTTCAGGATCCACGGCCTGCCGGATAACATCAGCCGCCTCATTCACCTCAAACAGGGTGAGACTGGTGCTGCCGACCACATTGAAGAGAACCGCCTTTGAGCCATTGATGGTGACATCCAGCAGCGGGCTGGCCAGAGCTTGCTTGGCCGCCTCCACGGCACGGTTCTGACCTGAGCCCCGGCCAATTGACATCCAGGCTGGCCCGGCGTCCTTCATTATCGCTTTCACATCGGCGAAGTCCAGGTTAATCAGCCCGGGAGTGGTGATGACCTCGGCGATAGCTTGAACACCGTGCCTGAGAACGTCGTCGGCCAGCTTGAAGGCGCTATCCACGCCCGTTTTCTGGTCGCAGAGCGATAGCAGTTTGTCGTTGGGAATGATGATAAGGGTATCAACCTTACCGAGCAGCCTGGTAATGCCCTCATTGGCTACCTGCGTGCGGTTGACGCCTTCAAAGCCGAACGGCTTGGTGACCACGGCGATGGTCAGGGCACCACTCTGCTTGGCTATCTCAGCCACGACGGGCGCTGCCCCGGTGCCGGTGCCGCCGCCCATACCACAGGTAACGAAAACCATATCAGCACCGCCAACCAGGTCATGCAACTCATCACGGCTTTCCTCGGCCGCTTTCTGACCCAGGTTATGGTCGCCACCAACACCCAGCCCTCTCGTCAGCTTTTCACCAAGCTGGACCCTTATGGGAGCTTCCGTAACCGCCAAGGCCTGGGCATCGGTGTTCATGGCAATGAACTCCACGCCCTGGATTTCCTCCCTGACCATGCGGGTTATCGCATTGCTGCCACCGCCACCCAAGCCAACGACCTTTATTTTGGCCGGATTCGCCACAAAACTTGACTTTGCCATTTCCCCCTCCTTATTGCATTAAATCTTAGAATACTTTAACCAATTGCTAGCTGAAGAGTTTCTTCAGCCGGAAAGCGAGACGCCGGATCGCCGAACCCAAGCTCCAGCGTCCCAAGCCCTGTCCGCGCTCATGATTAACACCCCAGGTCAGCAGGCCAACGCTTGTCGCGTAAGCCGGGTTGCAGAGGGCGTCGGAGATACCTTCCATATTGGATGGAGCGCCCACCCTGACCGGGAGTTGCAGTATCTCGCGGCCGAGCGTGGCAATGCCGGCCAGATTGGAGCTGCCGCCGGTAAGTACCAGTCCTGCCGGAACCAGGGTCTCATATTCAGAGTTGGGCAGCTCAAGCAGGATGAGCTTCATGATCTCTTCAATGCGGGCGCGAATGATGTCGCACAGGTCCTGATATGAGACGCCGTGTCCATCCTGAGATATCGCTGTACTGTCCTCGGTCCTGCCTTCATAGACAGGCATCACGCTGCCGTATCGTTTCTTCATCTCCTCAGCGACGTCAAACGGCAGTCCCAGACCAATTGATACATCTCTGGTGAGCTGATAGCCGGCAACCGGTAATATCGAAGTATGCCAGATGCTGCCTTCCTTGAAGACCGCGATATCGGTTGTGCCACCGCCGATGTCAGCCAGAATAACGCCGACTTCCTTCTCGTCCGGTGTCAGTATTGCCTCGCTGCTGGCGAGGGGCTCCAGAATCAGGTCCTCGATATCAATGCCGATGCTGCGGATGCACTTTATCAGGTTCTGTATCGAGGTGACGGCCGCGGTGATAACGTGGGTCTCAACATCAAGTCTGAAGCCGTGCATGCCGACGGGGTTTTTGACTCCAGCCTGACCATCAACAGCATACGCCCTCGGGATAACGTGGAGGAGCTTGCGGTCACTGGGGATTTTGATGCTCTGTGCCGAGGAAAGAACACGGCGCAGGTCATCGGTGCGCACCACGCGGTCGTTCCGCGTTATCGCCACCACACCGCGGTTGTTCAGCGAGGTAACATGGCGGCCGGTCACACCGACATAGGCTGATTCCACTTTATAGTTGCTTGACTGCTCCGCTTTCCTTACTGACTCTCTGATTGACTCTCTAGCCTCATTGATGTTAACCACCAGACCTTTGTGCAGACCGACGGATGGAGCGATGCCGACGCCGACAATTCGCGGCGTACCAACTTCATTGAGGTCGGCAACAACCGTGCATACTTTGGTGGTACCAACATCTATGGCCGCTATGGTTCGATTTTTCATCTATCCCTCCTTCTCATTGCTTTTGCTTACTAGAGTTCTGTTATCGTTCACATTTCCAGGACCTCCCTGACCATAATTCTGTATTGGTTAGCGGTATCAGGACAGGGTAAAGACCTTCCTCAACTTCTCTACAAGGTCGGTTCTTTTCCTTGCCCCAACTTTGGTCTCCGCCATAATGCTGTACACTTCGTCCGGTAGGTAATTATCAGCCTGATTGACCATGTGTTCGGCTATTTTCAGCTTCAGGTCAACCAGAGCGGTGCTTGTTTCCGCTCCGCCGGTTCCCCATTTCTCTGGCTGCACCCGTTCCACATTTTCTCCCTTTCTATATATTGCACCTTCCAGTGTTTTCTATCCGTCAGTTCAGGCCATGGCGAATACCATTTCCAATTTGCGCAACAGTGCCGGCCTTCTCCAAGCTCTGGCCTTTACCGCCGTCCAGAGAATTTCCATCTCACCGGTGGCATAGCAATCATCCTGAGCCATCAGCCGAGTGGCAACTCTCAATTTGGCACTGCGACTGCGTGGGTTGTCCTGTACCTCGGCCTCGGAAGGCGTAATCACATGTCGGCGAATGAGTTTCAGGCGAGGTTTATGTCCGCAGACGCAAGCAGGCGTTGCGGGAGGACAGATACATCCCTTGGCCTCCCGCTGCATGAAGCGCTTCACGATGCGATCCTCCAGAGAATGGTAGCTGATCACAGCCAGCCTGCCTTCAAAGCCGAGGAGTTCCATCGCCTGTTTCAGCGCTGCCTCCAGATTGTCCAATTCCAGGTTCACCGCAATACGAAGTGCCTGAAATGTCTTGGTGGCAGGGTGGATTTTACCTGTTCTCCGGCCCACTGCCTTCTTTACGATGCGGGCCAGATGAAGAGTTGAGGTAACGGGGCGTTCGCGCACGATAAGCCGTGCTATCTGGCGACTGTAGCTTTCTTCACCGTAGCTATGGATAACGCGGGCCAACTCCGCTTCTGGTGAAGTATTGACGATGTCCGCAGCCGTTACTTCCTGCTCGGGATTAAAACGCATATCAAGGGGTGCATCGTGTTGAAAACTGAAGCCACGCCCGCTTCCATTCAGCTGCATTGAGGAAAGGCCAAGGTCGAACAAGATGCCATGTACCGGAAAGAAATCATACTTAATGCAGGTTGCCTGCAGATTGACGAAGTTATCATTGACCAGTAGGACGGAATGTCGGTACGACTCAAGCTTCTTCTGGGCTAATTTTATCGCTTCGGGGTCAGCATCAATACCGAGCAACTGGCCTCCAGGGAAACTGCGTTCCAGTATGGCCCGGGCATGCCCCCCGCCACCCACCGTGCAATCGACATAGCGGCCCCCTGGCTGGACCGCCAGCGCCTCTATGGTCTCGTCGAGTAAGACCGGGACATGGTTTGAGCTCGGCTTACTTGGGCTCATCACGTCGCTCCAGGCTTTCTATAATCTGCCAGGCCTGTTCCTGGCTGATCGCTTTCTCTTCTTCCCAGAGAACCTGATTCCAGATTTCCAGGTAGTTGTTTGCTCCGGTAACGACGACGTCTTCCTGAATTTCAGCGTGCTCTCGCAGTGGTATCGGCAGGGCTACCCTGCCCTGCCCATCGATGGCAACGCTGAAAGCGGTAGAAAATATGGCCCGTTTCAGCCTTCTCATTTTATTTTGTGTCAGCGGGCTGCTGGTAAGGGAGGTGGCCAGCTTGCGCCACTCCGACAGCGGGTACATGTTGATGCACTTTTCCGCTCCCGGAGACAGGACCACGCCGTCCTTCAGTTCCCTGCGGAACCGCGGCGGTATGGCTACCCTGCCTTTTTCATCTATCTTGTAATTGTACTCACCGTAAAACATTTAAGGCCCTCGGTCAGCCAGTTGCCCCCTTATCCACCACTATTCCCCACTTTTCACCATTATATAACACTTTTTATAACACGAGATTCGGCGTTTGTCAAGCCTTTTAGGCTAAATTTATTGAATTTTCCATAAAATTTTTTCCATTTTGTTATCCGCCTCATCTGTGGTAAAATGAAATTTGTTTTGGTTTGCAGCTATGTTCACTATCGGCATACTTACCATCAGCGATAAAGGAGCCCGCGGCCAGCGCTATGATGAAAGCGGCCAGACCATCAGGGATATCTTCTCTGACCTGGACAGCGAGGTCGTTAACTACGATATTGTCCCCGATGAGGTGGATGTTATCCGCCGGAAACTGGCGGAATGGGCGGACTCGGGTGAAACTGATGTAATCATCACCACCGGCGGCACCGGGCTTGGCGAGCGTGATGTTACCCCAGAGGCTACCCTCACCGTTGTCGAGCGGGTTGTCCCCGGTTTCGCGGAAGCGATGAGAGCAGTATCGTTGAGCAAAACGCCGATGGCCATGCTGAGCCGGGCAACAGCAGGAATCCGGGGCAAGAGCCTGATAATCAACCTGCCCGGGAGCCCCAGGGCGGTCCGGGAATGCCTCGATGTGATACTGCCGGCAATCCCGCATGCCGTCGATATTATCAAAGGGGTGGTCACCGAGCACTCCTAGAAGAGGCAATGATTTTCAATGCGTATTGATGTGCTGACCATATTTCCAGAGATGTTTGACGTGCCGTTCCGCTTCGGTATCTTCAAGCGGGCCGTTGACCAGAACCTGGTCAATATCAACATGCATAACATCCGGGATTACACTCATGATAGACATCATACCGTTGATGATTACCCTTACGGCGGCGGCCCTGGCATGGTGTTTAAACCAGAGCCCATTTTTGAAGCCGTGGAAGCGATAAAGGCCCAGAGCTCCTATGAACCTGAAGCTGCAGAAGCGCCTATCATTCTGCTTACACCGCAGGGGCGCCTTTTCAACCAGCAAATCGCCATGGAACTTTCAAAGTATCGCCATCTCATATTTATATGCGGCCACTATGAGGGCATCGACGAGCGCGTGGTGGAACACCTGGTCACCGATGAGATCAGCATCGGTGATTATGTGCTGACCGGCGGCGAGCTGCCGGCGCTGGTGGTCATCGACGCCGTCATCCGATTGCTTCCGGGCGTGCTCGGTTCGAAAGATTCCGCGCAGGAAGACTCACACGTGCATGGCCTGCTGGAATTTCCCCAGTACACCCGGCCGGCTGATTTCCGGGGCTGGCCGGTTCCAGAAGTCCTGCTCTCCGGGAACCACGCCCAGATCGCCCGATGGCGCCGGGAGCAGATTATCCGCCGCACTCTGGAACGCCGCCCGGAACTTATCAAAAAGACCAAACTCGGTCGGGAAGAAAAACAGATGGTAGAGCAATTCACCGCTTTAGATAAAACCAAATCCAGTTCAAGCAAGGAGCCTGAAGAATGAATATTGATTCATTAATAAATGTCAAACGCAACCCCAAAATTCCCGAACTCGCTCCGGGGGATACCGTACGCGTTTATACCAAAGTGGTCGAAGGAGGCAAAGAACGCCTCCAGCCATTCCAGGGAACGGTCATCAAACTGCAGGGGGGAGGAGCTGGCGCCACCTTTACCGTTAGACGCATCGCCTACGGTGTCGGTGTTGAGCGCACCTTCCCGCTATTCTCACCTCGAGTGGAACGAGTGGAAATAATCCGCCACGGAAAGGTACGCCGGGCCAAGCTTTATTACCTGCGCGGACGCAGCGGAAAGGCAGCCCGCATCAAGGAGAGGCGAGTGGACCGGGAAAAAGAACTAGCCCGGATGGAGCAGCTGGCTACCGAGACCGAAGAAGAGGAAGTAGCAGCAGAGGCGGCGGAACTGGCAGAGGAAGAAATGCTGGCTGAACCGGAAGAAGCGCTTCCAGAAGCCGCCGAGGAGGTATCCGAGGCCACGGAAGAGATGGAAGCAGAACCGGAAGGTGAACTGGTCGAAGAGCCAGAAGCAGAAAGGACTCCCCCGGAACAGGAAGAGGCCGAGCCGGAAGTAACTCAGGCCGAGGGCGAGCTCTCTGCGGAAG
>CAYFVI010000190.1:0-2294 GCA_964346525.1 uncultured Dehalococcoidaceae bacterium | reverse complement strand
CGCGGTCCCAGTCGCAGGAGATACCTAATCGCTGGTGCTGTTTCGAGATGGCGCCGCGGCAGCTATTTGCCCACTGCCACATCCTTTTAACGAACTCTTGCCGGCCCAGCTTGTGGCGGTCTATTCCCTCCGCGGCCAGCATCTTCTCCACCACTACCTGCGCCGCAATGCCGGCATGGTCAACGCCGGGTAACCAGAGCGTCGGCTCGCCCTTCATGCGGTGCCAGCGGGTCAGTATATCCTCCATGGTGGCGGTCAGGGCATGGCCGAGGTGCAGCTCGCCGGTGACATTGGGCGGGGGCATTATGATGACGAACGGCTTTTTGTCCGGGTCTATTTCCGGCTTGAAGTAGCCCTTGTCCATCCAGAAGCGGTACCACTTCTGCTCCACCTTCCCCGGCTCATAGGCCGGGGGCATTTCAAACTGAGTATTAACTGATTCCGTCATAATGGCCTTTCTAAATTAATCTCTCCCTTTTGGAATCTGAAATCCCCCTCAGTCCCCCTTTACAAAAGGGGAATCAGTATAATCCCCTCCCTTCTCTTCCCCCTTCCTTTGGTAAAAGTAAGGGGGTCAGGGGGATGGATTCTAAAGCCCCCATTCCCATTTCTTACTTAGAATCCCCGCCACCTTATCCAGTATCTTCTCCGCTACCTCTCTCTTTGTCAGGAGAGGCAATTCCTCTGCATTCCCCTTTTTATCGATGATGGTCACTTTATTGGTATCAGTGCCGAAGCCGCTTTCGGTGCTGGTGATATCGTTGGCCACTATCAGGTCGCGGTTTTTCTTAATCAGTTTCTGCCGGGCGTTGGCAATTAAGTCCTCGCTTTCCGCAGCAAAGCCGACCCTTATAAAATTGCCCGGCACTTCGGTCAGGACATCTGGCGTTCTGACCAGCTCCAGAGTTAAGCTGTCGGACGCTTTTTTGATTTTAGCCCTTGACGTGTTCTTGGGTTGATAATCGGCAACGGCGGCCGCCATGAGCAGAGCATCGGCTTTAGTCACCGCTTTAGCCACCGCCTCCTTCATCTGGCCGGCGGTCTGGACGTGAACGACATCCATGCCAGCCGGGTCGGGCAGGGAGGTGGGGGCGGAAACCAACGTCACTTCTGCGCCTCTGTCCCGCGCCGCCTCCGCCACGGCATAGCCCATTTTGCCCGAGGAGCGGTTGCCGATGTGCCGCACCGGGTCAATCGGCTCCTGAGTGCCGCCGGCGGTGACCACGATGCGCCTTCCAGCCAGGTCTCCTTTCCTGCCCAGCACCTGCCTGATGGTGCCGAGGATAACTTCAATGTCTGCCAGCCGCCCTTTGCCCATTTTACCCGAGGCAAGGCGTCCGTAGCCGGGCTCAACTATTATGAACCCCCGGGCTTTTATTTTACCTATGTTTTCCTGAGTAACCGGGTTTTCCCACATGTTCACGTTCATCGCCGGGGCGATGATAACCGGAACTTTCGTGGCCAGCACAACGCTGGTCAGCATATTATCGGCCATGCCGGCGGCGAGCTTGGCGATGGTGTTGGCCGTGGCCGGGGCAATGACCACCGCATCGGCGGCCTCCGACAGTGAGATATGCGTTTCATCATATTCGACGGGGGCGGTGAACATATCGGTGATAACCTGCGTATGTGTCAGGGTGCGAAAGGTGAGAGGGGCCACGAATTTGGCCGCGGCCTCGGTCATGACCACTTCGACCCGGGCGCCATTCTGCGTCAGTTTGCTCGCCAGGTCGGCCGCCTTGTAGGCGGCGATGCCGCCCGTTACACCCAGTACTATTGTTTTTTCACTTAACATAATATCTCCTCAGCCGCCAGCCGGCAAGATATCAAGGCTGATTCATGCCATATATCAATTTCAACCCGATGAGCGTGATATTCGGGTTCACGGTGTCGATAACGCTCGTCTCGCTGGCAATGAGTTTGGCATAACCTCCGGTGGCGATAACGGCTGTCTTTTCGCCCAGTTCCCCCTGAATCCGCGACACTATACCTTCAACCAGTCCTATGTAGCCGTATATGATGCCCGACTGCATTGCGGAGGTGGTATTGCTGCCAATGATACGCCTGGGGTGGACCAGCTCCACTCTGGGTAGCATGGCGGCACGCATAAACAATGCCTCGGCCGCGCTTCCGATCCCCGGAGCGATGGCGCCGCCCAGGTAGTCACCTTCCCGGGAGACGACATCAAAGGTGGTGGCAGTGCCGAAGTCGGTGATGATGACCGGTCCGCCGTATAAGTGGTGGGCGGCGGCGGCATTGACGATGCGGTCGGCACCGACCTCACGGGGGTTGTC
>CAYFVI010000189.1:0-2737 GCA_964346525.1 uncultured Dehalococcoidaceae bacterium | reverse complement strand
TGCCGAGCTTCAAGAAATCGGCTGCTGCATCGGCGTATTCCTTGGTTGCTGCCACCGCGGCGCCTGTTTCCCTGAAGATAGATATGCCGATGAGCTTATAGCTTGCCGACAGGTATTTTGAGCCCAGTGCCAGACCCGCCTGGGTCAGACTGCCCCCATTTGTTACCACCACATACTGTGCCGCTATTTTCTGCTCGTTCAGCTGAGTTATGAGCTCGTCAGCGGCGTTGACCCAGCCCACCGTGCCCAGTATTGCTGACACATCGGGGATGGTATGCCGTATGATAAATGGTTTATAACCCTGTGCCCGCAGGTCATCGGCGACTTTGTTCATCTTCTCCGATATGGCTTCACCAAAGATTGCACCGATGTCGGCGGACTCAACTATCTCGATATCTGAATTGAGGACGGTATGCAGCAAGAGGTTGCCCTGAACCTCGCAATGAGCATCCTTTATCAGAATGAAGCTCGGTTTCATTCCCAGTTTGCGTGCTGAGGCGGCTATCTGGAGGCAGTAATTGGACTGACAGCCGGCGGTGCTTATGACGGCATCGGCTCCCTGTTTCTTGGCTTCTGCCAGGATGAACTCAAGCATGCGGCATTTGTTGCCGCCCACTGCCAGGCCGCTCAGGTCCTCGCGCTTTATAAAGATACGGGGACCACCGAGAACCGAAGATAAGTTTCGTGCCTCAGTCAGGGGAGTCGGGTAAAAGCCTAATCTCAACCTTGGCAAATTTTCAATGCTGGCTATCATGTAAATCTCCGTACGAAAGTTATTTTTGTTTCGGATAAAGTATCACCGGAAAGCTCTGCGCTTTGGTGAAATTATGGCAACTACCGCCTTGACTGTCAAGGCAGGTTTCTAAACCGGAGACAGCATGAATTCTGGGCCAACGAAAAGATATAACTTACCCGAATTGACAAGGTTCGTCTGCGTATCCAATAATGCCCACAGATGCATGAGAAAGGAAGTCGGAGAATGAGCAGGGGAGAGAGAGCAACATACGAAAGGTTTATTACCGGCCCAATACCCCGCTTTGATGATAGAAACGGCGGATTCTCAAAGCTCCAGAGAGGCGAGATACCTGTCCCGGAAAGCATCCAGACGGCACAGGAAGGTGCCGCAACGGTAATCGAGCGCGCGCTTACCCGAGACCCCACCAAGAAGGACAGAGATGGGTATCGACAGGAGGACTACGCGCTGAAACAGGCCGGCAGAACGGTTGATGTTTATGTCAGGAAGTACCTCTTCTCCAGAGATTCAGAGGTCGACGAGAACAAAGTCGATGCTTCGGATAAGGCAACTACGACCCGCAGAATAAAACGCGCGGCCCGGTGGTTTGGAGCGGACCGGGTGGGAGTCTGTGAAATCAATCCGGCCTGGATTTATTCGCACTGGGGGGATAATAACGCTATCAGGAGCGGAATAGCCAAAGCAGGCGACCCAATAGAACTGCCACCCTGGGCTAAATACGCAGTTGTTATGGCTATTGCCATGGACTATCAGCGGCTGAGAAGGAGTCCGGCCGTGGAAGGCGGTACCGATTTAGCCTATTCCCAGATGGCATTTACCGCCGCGTCCCTGGCGACATATATCCGCAAGCTGGGTTATCATGCTATCTCCTGCGGCAATGATATGGCGCTAAGTATCCCTCTGGCCATAGACGCCGGACTCGGTGAGCTGGGAAGAAACGGCTTGCTTATAACCGAGCACTTCGGGCCACGAGTGAGGATATGCAAAGTGTTCACCGAACTCCCCCTGGAAACGGATTCGCCAGTGGATATAGGCGTACAGCATTTCTGTGAAAGATGCAAAATCTGTGCTGATTCCTGTCCCAGCAGGGCAATCGTATCCGGCGATAGAACCGATAAGGCCTGGAACGATTCGAACAGCGTCAATGTGCTTAAATGGCCGGTAAAAGCAATGAACTGCCTGACCTACTGGTTAAAGAACAGGGCTGATTGCGCCGTCTGCCTGCGCACCTGTCCCTTTAATAAGCCGGATGGTATGCTTCATACCGCCGTCAGGAAGACCATAGAAAGAACCTCTGCCCTTGACCGATTTTTCATCAGAATGGACAGGGCCTTTAAATACGGTGAACAGGTCCTCACCGGGCTTGACGACTGAGGTCCAGAGCTAAGGAAGCACCTCGGCGTTCAATACATTCTCCGGCCGCCCGGAAAAGAGAGCCGCGACATTGTCCACGGCGATTTTCAGGATGTTGCCCTGGGCCCTGGCCGTATTGGCCCCGACATGAGGAGTCAGCACGGCGTTTTCTATGCTCATAAAAGGGTCATCGGGTCTCATTGGCTCTTCATCATGAACGTCCAGACCGGCGGCCGCTATTCTCATGTCCCGGAGCAGCTCGGCCAGAGCTAAATTATCAACCAGTTCGGCGCGGGCGGTATTCACGAAGATGGCGCCGCTCTTCATTGACTGTAGCAGTTTTCTGGTAATCATTTTCTCCGTTTCCGGCTTATGTGGCACATGCAGGGTGACTATATCCGATTGCCGGAAAATCTCCTCCAGCGTAGCGAACTCCACGCCATGCTGGCGTGCCCTTTCTTCGGTGGGGTGTTGCGTCCAGCACAGGACGCGCATGCCGAATGCCTGCGCCAGACGCGCCACCTCCGCCCCGATACCTCCCATGCCGACCAGGCCCAATATCTTGTCCCGGAACTCAGACGTGAAGTCGCCTTTTTCATATATCCCCCGGTGCATCTCGTTGCTGAATTG
>CAYFVI010000188.1:0-2862 GCA_964346525.1 uncultured Dehalococcoidaceae bacterium | reverse complement strand
TTGTTTACGGCTCTCTATTTCCGTCGTCATGAGCTGATACCTATCTCCTTGTCAGTCAGATAACAGGCCGGGTCTTCCGCCCAGACATCGCCGAATACCGCCTCGGCACGCACCCGCAGGCTGCCGTTGCAGAGGTCAAGATATCGGCACCGGGCACAGCGGCCCTTGAGCAAACCTTTACGCTCCTGCAGGCCTCTCAGTAGCGGCTCCGAAGTATCCGTCCAGATATCACCGAATTTTCTCTGACGGACGTTGCCCAGCGAGTAATGCCACCAGAACTGGTCGGGATGAACGTTGCCCCGGTCATCAACGGCGCCGATTCTGATGCCCGAGTTATTGCCGCCATTTGCCTGCAGCAAGCTGAGGACTCTTTCGGCGCGCGGCGGGTCGTCCTCTCTCAGCTTGAGATAGAGGTAAACGCCGTCAGCATGATTGCCCACGGTGAGGATTTCCTTGTTCAGACCGCGCCGTTGCAGGTCCAGGGTATGTTCGCGAATCGTGTCCACCACTGCCCTGGTCTGGGCGTGATTAATGTCTTCCTCACGCAGACTGCCACCCCGCCCCGAATAAGCTAGGTGATAGAAGCAGACGCGGTCGATGCCTTCATCCTCCACCAGCCGGAAGATGGCCGGGATTTCCCGATAGTTGAAACGGGTTATGGTCAGCCGCAGCGATACTCTCAGGCCCAGGGCAATGCAGTTCCTGATGCCGGCAAGGGCCGCCTCAAAGGCACCGTTTCGACCGCGAAACCGGTCATTGTTGGCGCCAGTGCCGTCTAGGCTTATCCCCACCTCGGCAAAATCTATTTGCTTAATTTCCCCGGCTATCCTGTCCGTAATCAGCGTGCCATTGGTGGAAAGGGCCACCCTGATTCCCAGCTCTCGCGCCAGTCTTGCCAGTTCGAAGAGGTCTTTCCTAAGTAGCGGTTCGCCGCCGGAGAAGAGGATGACCGGTACGCCGAAGTCAGCTAGGTCGCGGATGAACGCTTCCCCTGCCGCAGTGTCCATCTCTTCCGGGGACCTCTGGCCATCGGCACTGGCGTAGCAATGGATGCAGCTCAAATTGCATTGCCTGGTGCAATTCCAGACTACCACCGGCCGGGGGGCATCCTTTTTATCATAACGGAGATGGTCACCCGGCCCGACCGAGTTACAGAGCAAGCGCGTCATGGATATCACCCGGCAGCACCTCCTCCAACTCTTCCTTGGATTCCATTGCGGCGCCCTTGATGTGCCGCCACCAGAGAGACCAGGGCCTCATCCATAACGTGGGCGACCAGCGGAATTGCCTCTACAATGCGCCCGGTGAAGGCCTCCTTTTTCCTCATCAGATGTGTCGCGGCATTCATAATCGGGTCACGGTGCAGTATAAACGCCTCAACGGAATCAGTAAGCGGAAGCTCCAGCCTGGCCAGCATTTCGCCGTGGTCATGACCGACATCGCGGATAAGCTGGATGGTCTCTGGGCGGTGGGAAGGCTCGGTGATATATTTGATAATCAGGTTAAGGAGCCGCCGACCGAGGTCAGCCAGATGCTCCTGTGCTTCTTCATTGAGCCGGCCATACCAGGCGGTGTTCTTGAGTGATGACCGGGAAATTTCCCGGTGCTGCCGGGCCGTTTCCTCTAGCTCGACAACTAGGTCCTTAATGCCGAGCATCCGGGGATGCGAGCCCATAAACTTCCTCAGCTCTGCCCTTGAATAGCGGCGGTGACCACCGGGCGTAACGAAGGCTCTTATCTTCCCCTCATCGGTCCACTGACGAAGGGCTGCCTCACTCACTCCCAGCAACTGGCTGGCTTCACTGATGCTGATTAAAGACTCTTCGGCCAAAAGGGCTCTCCTGTGAACAGCTCCAAGCTTCAAGGAAATAACGGCCAGCTTTCCCCTAGGCTGTCGAGATTGCCCAAAACTGCTTAAATCTACAAAATTCTACAAAAATCTATAATAGCATATTTAATATATTAAATAAAGACATCCATGTATATAAGTAGAAATACCTATATTTTGAAAAAATATACCTTGCATTTATGTTTCCGTCAATGGACATTAATGCCAGGGTTGAACCAGTAATGACTCCTTGAGGTATTCTGGCCTTGGAGCAAAAGCTTGCTTCAGTGGTAACGAACGCTCTGATTAATTGAGCGGTCATTTCATTTAATTAAAAATTAAGTAGGGGACATTTCTGCCCCACCTTCTTAAAGGTTGAGGCCCCGGCTTCTTTGCCAAAAGCTGGGGCCTCAATTGCTTTCCTCTACCCTGACAGGCCTATTCCTCAGCCAGATACTTCTCCGGGTCAGCGTCGAAGGCCTTTTTGCAGCCGGCAGCGCAGAAATAGTAAGTTTTGCCCTTGTACTCAGAAGTCGCCGCGGCCGAATTTTCGTCCACTTCCATTTTGCATACCGGGTCAACTGCCATTGAAGACACCTCCTCTCGTCATTATTTTGATGCTTTTGCGGGCTTGAATCCTTTCAGTCGTAAAGAATTGGACACAACCGTAAGGGAGCTGGCGGCCATGGCCAATGCGGCCAGCATCGGGTTCAGAAATCCGTAATCACCGAGGAAAAAACGCAGTGCCGGCGGCGTCATGCTTTGCCCGAAGACAAAATACAGAACGCCCGCGGCAACAGGTATCAATGCCGTATTGTAGGCGAATGCCCAGAAGAGATTTTGCTTTATGGTCCTCAAGGTGCGCTTGCTCAGCGATATGGCCGTAACCACGCCCCTGAGGTCGCCGCTCATCAGGGTGATATCCGCCGCCTCCATGGCCACGTCGGTGCCGGTGCCGATAGCAATGCCGACATCCGCCTGCGCCAAGGCCGGTGCGTCATTGATACCATCGCCTACCATGGCCACCACTTTTC
>CAYFVI010000187.1:0-4412 GCA_964346525.1 uncultured Dehalococcoidaceae bacterium | reverse complement strand
AAATCCGTCAAAGAAGTACGGAGTGAATACAGAAACAGGCTGAAGGAGTTGGCCCTTCAAGGCGGGCAGCTAATTGCCAGCGGCCAGGCAGTTACTCTGGACACTCTCTGCTCCAGCTTGGGCATCGATGCCAAGCTGGGGACGGATGTGATGGCCACGTTAAAACACGCCAGACTGATAAAGATAAAGGGAATGGCCCGTAGAGTCACGGGCAAGGCGGTTACGGCGGGGGTAAGCAGCGGGCTTTCCTCTGTAATCTGGGTCACGGTGGGCGGGTTCGTTGTCCTGAGCGCCGCAGCGCTGGTGGCGATACTGCTGGCCTCCATTGTCATTCCCGTGGCCGTGACCAAGAGCCTGCAGATGAGGGCGAGGCGGGCCATAAGAAGGGGCGCGCAGTAGGCAGGCTTTAACACCCAGCCACCCCTCCTGAAGCTAAATTTTATCCTTTCACCTTTTCGTTTTGCAACTTTTTTACTAATTTGCTAATCCGTACTTAAGTGAGAAGAGAAATGAAGAAAGGGCGGCCAAAGACGCTAATGCATAGCCAACACATTGTGCCAGGTTTGTCATCTTGTTCATATGGTTAAAACGAACTACGAGACTGTTCATATCTTGGACTGTCTCTCGGATATTTAATGGTGCTCCTGTGATTTTAGCTATCGTGGGTCTTTTGGGCAGAAGTGGCAATACTCTGAAAACCTGATATATATGAAATCCTGCCAAGATAAAGAATAATATGGTAATCACAAGCCAGAAGACGGCAACTTGCGACATCTTTAACTCACCTCCTTTCGTTTAAATTATGTGTATAATTCTGCTACTAATTTGCTACTAAAACTGTAAGCCTATGAAAAATATTAGCTTCAAAACAGCCTTACCAGCGATAATGTGTTTTAACCGTTTTGAAGCTAATTTAATGCCTTTTGATAGCTAATGACAAATATCAATAATGCCTCCTTAGGCCACTCGGACACCCCTCCAAGAGCTAGATTCTACCCTGTTACTGTACTGTTTAGCAAATTTGCTACTAAAATATATTTTTTACGTCGTTATAATGTGGGTTATTGAGGACAGAAGCCCAAGAGAAGGCATCGCTCATGAGGCATTATTAAATGTAAGCAATATGAAGCGTCAGCTAACCTTCTTTGCCCGCCCCGTCCTTATAACACTACGCTCCCGATAAGCTCCTGTATCATCATTCAGCATGTACTTTATATGCCTCTTTGCTCGCTCACTTAATACTACCCGCTCGCCTTTCTTACCACTAGGGAAATGCTCCTTTAAGTGGCAATCATGGCAAATATACACGGTAAGGTTAGTCCTGTAGTCTAGATGATGCTTCACTAGATGCTGCCTTAACCTCTTACAATATGGGCAGTAACCTGTTTTAATTAGAGTATGCGCATCTGCTTTCAGTACCATCTTAACTCCAAACTTTCCATAATGTACCTCAATATTTTTATTTGATTATTTTCTCTCCCACCATCCCATGCAATGCCTCTGGAACATTTATGCTGCCGTCTTTATTCTGGTAGTTCTCCATGACGGCTATCATCACCCGCGGCAGGGCCAGGCCGGAGCCGTTCAACGTGTGGACGAACTGGGGCTTTGAGTCGGGGGTGGGGCGGTAGCGGATGTTGGCCCTTCTGGCCTGGAAATCGGTGCAGTTCGAGCAGGAGCTTACCTCAAGCCATTCGCCAATACCGGGGGCCCAGACCTCGATGTCATAGGACTTGGCCGAAGCGAAGCCTAGCTCCGAGGTGTTAAGCATGGAGACGCGGTAGGGCAATTCCAGCTGCTGGCAGACCTCCTCGGCGTCAGCGACCATCTTATCCAGCTCGTCATAGGATGTCTCCTGCTCGGTGAACTTGTAAAGCTCCACCTTGTCGAACTGATGGCCGCGCTTGATGCCTCTCGTGTCCTTGCCAGCGGACATCTTTTCCCGTCTAAAGCAGGCGGTGTAGGCGACGTAATTGAAGGGCAGCGCACCCGACGGTATTATTTCGTCGCGGTGGAGATTGGTCAATGGCACCTCCGCCGTGGGCACGAACCAGAAATCGTCATCCGGGTCGTGGTAGAGGTTATCGGCGAACTTGGGCAGGTTGGAGGAGCCGACCATGCACTCGCGCTTGACCATGAACGGCGGGTAGACCTCACGGTAGCCGTGTTTTCCGGTGTGCAGGTCGACCATGAACCAGATGAGGGCGCGCTGGAGCCGGGCACCGAGCCCTTTCAGTATGTAAAACCTGGTCCCCGACAGCTTGACGCCGCGCTCGAAGTCGATCATGTCCAGGGTTTCACCCAGCTTCCAGTGGGGGGCGGGGGTAAAGCTGAACTTTTTCGGCTCGCCCCACGTCCGCACCACCACGTTGTCCTCATCTCCTTTGCCGACCGGTACAGAGGGGTGGGGGACATTGGGCACCTGCAATAGCAGTTCCTCAAGCTGGCCATCTATATTCTTCACCTCTTCCTCGAGGTCGCGTATCTTGGTGCGCAGATCGCGAGCTTCTTCGGTGGAAGCTCTGTCTGTTTTTCTTTCCCGGGCGCTCTCCTTGCGGGTGTGTCTCAGGCTCTCCAGCTCCAGGAGCTTCTGGCGCCGGTCAGCGTCAAGTCGCAGTATATCGTCAATCGGGGCGCTGTCCTGGCGATTCTTCAGCGCCTGATTCACAATCTTGGCGTTCTCACGGATAAATCTCAGGTCAAGCATGGATTTCCTCTTTTATGATTTTTAGCAACCTGCCAGTACTCCCATATCTTCTTAAGTTTTCTCCCGCAGTTGCGGGAATAAAATAACTTCTCTGATTGATTGCTGGTTTGTTAGCAGCATTACCAGGCGATCGACGCCGACTCCCAGACCGCCGGCGGGCGGCATGCCGTATTCCAGAGCCAGAAGGTAGTCATCGTCAATGGTCCAGCTTTCCTCGTCCTTTTCGTGGCGCTCCTTCTGCTGCTGGAGGAAGCGCTGCCGCTGCTCGTCAGGGTCATTGAGCTCGGTAAAGGCGTTGGCGATTTCCATGCCGCCGGCAAAGGCCTCAAAGCGCTCCACTACCCGGTCTTCTCCCGGCTTGGTCTTGGCCAGCGGCGACATAGATACCGGGTAGTCCTTTAAGAAGGTGGGCTGGATAAGGCTCGGCTCGACGAAGGTGGAGATGAGCTCGTCCACCAGCTTGGCCCAGTTCTTCTCCGGGTCAACCTTCAGCCCGAGGGGCTTCATTTTATCTTTCATCCGGTCCCTCAGGCCGTCGGCGGTGGGGTACGTAACGAAGTCGATGCCGCTGTACTGCTCGACGGCCTCGCGCAGGGTGAGACGCGGCCAGGGCGGTTTGAAGTTTATGCTATAATCGCCGTACTTAATCCTGGTGGTGCCCATAACCTTTTTGCTTACCCAGGCCACCATCTCCTCTAGCATGTCCATCACATCATTGTAATCGGCGTAGGCCTGGTAGCTTTCCAGCATGGTGAACTCCGGATTGTGTCTGGTGGAAACGCCTTCATTGCGGAATATGCGCCCCAATTCGTAGACGCGGTCCAGACCTCCGACGATAAGTCGCTTGAGGTGGAGTTCCGGCGCAATGCGCAGGTAGAAGTCCTGGTCGAGGGCGTGGTGGTGGGTAACGAAGGGCCGGGCCAGTGCCCCCCCCGGCGATGGTTGCAGCACCGGCGTCTCCACTTCGGTGAAGTCGTGCTCATTAAGGTACTGCCGCAGGGCATTGATGACCTGACTGCGGGTCTTGAAGGTTATCTTGGTCTCCGGGTTGCTGATAAGATCGAGGTAGCGCTGCCGGTATCTGGTTTCAACATCGCTGAGGCCGTGCCACTTTTCCGGCAGCGGCTGCAGCGACTTGCTGAGCAGGGTAAACTGTTTCACGCCAACTGTAGGCTCGCCGGTTCTGGTGCGAATTACCTGCCCCGTCAAACCGATAAAATCACCGATATCGAGCTCCTGGAAAAGCTGGTCCTGCTCTCTGGAGAATTTATCTATATCCTGAAAAAGCAGCTGTATCTTGCCCGAGCCATCTCTGATATCCGCAAACGCGCTTTTCCCCATACGCCTGATGGCCATAATCCTCCCGGCGACGCTGACCTGCTTCTCCTCGGCCTGCCCCGCCTCCACCTGCTCAAGTAGCACGATGGCCTCCTGCGTGGTGTGGCTGCGCTGGTAGCGGTGCGGGTAGGGGTTGATTCCCTGTCCGCGAAGCCGCTCCAGCTTCTCGCGGCGCTGCTGTGTTATGCGGTCCAGTCTGGTTGCCATTTCTGCACCTGTAAGACAACTAACTTTAAATCGTCAAGATATATCTGTTCTAAATACGAATCAAAGTATAAATCGCAACTATTATATCATTTTCCACCTATTAATGCAGGAGCAGGGAAATGAGCAAAAGAGCGCACAAAGATTACAGGTCAGCAGGTGG
>CAYFVI010000186.1:0-2844 GCA_964346525.1 uncultured Dehalococcoidaceae bacterium | reverse complement strand
GAAGTGGTTTATCAGGACCTGCTCGGCTATTCATCGGAGCAACTGGAGGAACTGAAGCTCGAGAAGGTGATATAGTATTGAATCCGGGTGAAGTGATATTAAAGGCGTAAGGAAAGTCTCTCATGCTATTATTGCGAACGCTGTTATTTGTTCCCGGTAATCAGGAAAGGAGGCTGGAAAAAGCCCGTTTGATACCGGCTGATGCCCTCATACTCGACCTTGAAGACTCGGTGCCTCCTTCCGAAAAGGACGCTGCCCGGAAAATGGTGGCCGCTTCCATAGATGAACTTGCGTCCAGCGGGAAGGACATCTTTGTGCGCATCAACTCGCTACCGACACCTTACGCTGTGTCAGACATTAAGGCAGTCGCCACCAGCAGTCTCAGGGGCATCTGTTTCCCCAAGAGTGAGTCGAAGGATGACATACGCAGGGCTGAAGCCTTACTAGCCGACGCAGAGAAGGAGGCCGGCCTTGAAGCGGGTTCAATAGCGATTCTGGCTCTCATTGAGACCCCAAAGGGCATCATAAATGCCTATGAGATAGCCAGTGCCTCTCCTCGTATTATCGGCGGTATCTTCGGCGCCGAAGACTTTGCTCTGGAGATGGGCATAAAGCGCACCAAAGAAGGCTCCGAAGTCTATTATCCCCGAGCGGCCTTTGCCATCGCCTGCCACGCCGCCAATGTTCTGGCCATTGACTCCGTATACACTGATGTGCGAGATACAGATGGGCTGATAAAGGAAAGCAGGGCAGTTGCCCAGCTGGGTTTCCAGGGCAAAGCGGTAATCCACCCGGACCAGGTTGGCCCGGTGAATCAGGCTTTCCTTCCTTCCGATGAGGAGATTGCCCAGGCACGCCGGGTAGTACAGGCCTTTGAGGCAGCCGCGGTGCAGGGCCAGGCGTCAATTTCCCTTGACGGCAGGATGATAGACGCCCCCGTAGCGGAAAGGGCCAGAAAAGTTTTAGCCCTGGCTGATGCCATTGCGGAGAGGGAAAAAGCCAGTTCAGGACGATAGCGCCGCCTTGCCTCGCCGGACTTCTAGGCAGCAAGCAGCTGGCAGAATTCTTTTACACTTGGCTCTTGCTCCAGAGCCTGCACCCGCGAAACTATCTCTTCCCTTCTCTTCGTAGGGTAAATGGCTGAGGTCAACCCGTCAAACTTACCGAGCAGTTCTTCCCAGGTCAGCGGGTTTTCCGGGTCTCCTTTGGGATAGTCAATCCTGACCGAGAATTCTCGTCCGTCTTCAGTTATCAGCTTCACACTGGCTGGCCACTGTCTGGGGAAGGCCCTCTCTAGCTCGGGGTCTTCCACGCAGGTGACGCGCTTCATCACCTCTTTAACTCTGGCGGAGGCTATGTTCTCCTGAGTGTACTCGCTTAAAGAGGCTTTGCCATAAAGGATGGCCACCGCAGCGCCAAAGGGCATACTGAACTGGGCATCAACCAGCGTCCTGGGATGGTATTTCAACTGCCTGGGCTCAGCAATTATGGGGAACCCGGCTTGCAATATCCCCAGGGTTACCTGCTTTACGTCTTCCGGTTTCAGATTATTCTCCTGCATAATGCGCAGAACGCCGTCTATCGGGCCCTGCTTGTAGCGACAGCAGGCATGGGGCTTGATACTCGTTTTAACGATTTCAAAATTATTCCCCAGGTACGCCAGAACCTTGTCGGGGTCAGAGCCATCGGAATACGAATGCAGGAAGCCGAATCTTCCCCCGATTATCGTGGCCGGCCCGTTGAACCCCCTCTCTGCCAGCAGAGCCGCGATCAGTCCACTGTGGGCAGCCCATCCCGCGTGCAGTCTCTTGGTCCAAGAACCATCGGCCAGAAATTCCATAGAGCCCGCCGCCTGGCTGCCGGCAATACCCAGAGCGTTAATCGTCTGTTTCCGGTCCAGTCCCAGTATTTTGGCGGCCGCGGCGGCGGCGCCAAAGACGCCGCATGTTGCCGTAGGATGAAACCCCCGGGCATAGTGACGGGCCGGGTTCAAGGCCTTGCCCAGCCTGGTCATGACCTCATAACCCGCGACCACTGCTTCTATAAGCCTTTGGCCACGGCAATCGCTGAGCTCGCCGGCGGCCAGAGCAGCCGGGAAGATGACCACTTCAGGGTGAGCCGACGATTCATTATGCAGGTCGTCCAACTCCAGCGAGTGAGCCGATGTGCCGTTGGCCAGAGCGGAGTACTGGGGAGCGGCCCTAATATCAGTCCCGATAATTACCGTGCCTTCCGGGCTTAGCCCGATATCCCTGACGAGACGATGCAACGCCTTGCTCGACGCAGACAGGGAGCCCCGGCTGGCGACACCGAGGAAATCCAGAAAATGGTATTTGACTCTATCTACTGTCGCTGAAGAGAGGTTTTCATACCTCAAACTGCCACAGAACTCCGCAAGCTTTGCCGTGATACCCATGGTTTATAACTCACCTGATAACTATTCTGAGGAAGCACATTTTATTACTTCCGCTTTATGTCAATTTTCACACCTTATACCTAATTGTATATTTTAATACAAATTGCCCGTTATAACACAGCTGCTGGAATTGTTACCCAGTGAACGATTGTCGGCAAGGTGCGACCTTAATAAGAAGACCGAGTACCTATTATGAGATACCCGGTCTTATCCACCAATCCTGATTAAATGAAATAAAAGCTTCTAGCTCTTTCCTATCCTGAACAGCTTAGTCCCACAGACGGGGCATGTCCCTTGAGTCGCCGGCCTGCCATTCTTCATAGTTATGCTTTTAGCATCTTTCATTTCCCTCTTGGTCCGACACTTCATACAGTACGCTTGCATTGGATTACCTCCATTATTATTTGTTGGGTTGAGAGGATAATAAC
>CAYFVI010000185.1:0-6519 GCA_964346525.1 uncultured Dehalococcoidaceae bacterium | reverse complement strand
CAACCTGCCCGGGCTCGACCTTTGGGGGAACCAGATAAGCGACATCTCACCCTTGGTAGCTAACAGTAGGCTGGGAGCAGGAGACGCGGTGTTACTTAAGGAAAATAATCTCGAACTCTAGGAAGGCTCCGAAGACCTGGAGAATATCAGAAAATTAGAGGCTCGGGGAGAGACTGTTTACCACGACTAAAAAGTGTAACTCAGAGGCGGGTATATCTCCAAGGCAGCCCCGGCTGCAGCTGAACAATCGTCTGAATTGTGACATACAAAACGGCTGGGCACATTCACTTCGTTAATAAATCCAGACCAAATTTAATCCCCTATATTATTAGTGTTACGCCTTCCCAATCTGAACATCTTTGTTATTCAAAAAGGTATTGACAAACACCATATGAAGTAATAAACTACACAACGCCATACGTGAGAACCTTCAAAAGTAAGCAGAATAATCTCCGAGGGTGATGTTATGAAAAGGGGGGTATCACGAGCGCTTCCAAATGATAGCGCTTAATGGTACCCCTTTTTGGTTTAGCTGTAAGGAGATATACATTCAGTTATATTAGGGTATTATCATATTTGATCCTGTTTTCAGTAGCGAATCGGTTTTAAAAGATTATAACCACTTAATTAGAAGGAGGTGATAGCTTTCAGAAGAAGGATTTACTATTGGGTGAAATCAGAGGAAACGGAGGTTGAAAATGGTTAAGAAAAAGATGTTGGCGTTGGTGATGGTGATAGCTTTGATTTCTGGTTTAACAGCAGCCTGCGCTGCTCCAGCACCAGCTCCAGCGCCTGCGCCGGCACCTGCCCCAGCTCCAGCACCGACCCCAGCTCCAGCACCGACCCCGGCTCCAGCTCCGGCCCAACCGGAAAAAGTATATAGATTTGTGGGGCAAGTCGGTAGTATGCTGGTGGACCCCAAGAACCAGAAATGGATGGAGATACTGGATAAGATGGAACTTGCCAGCGGTGGGCGCTTGACGATTGAGTGGCACGGCGCCGGTGACATTGTGGAACAGCAAATGGAGTTTGAGACGGTGAACCAGGGGGCTCTGGACCTGGCCCTGACCCCAGGGGCACACTGGAAGAAATTCATACCCGGCCCCGCGGCTCTCTTTTCTTACGTCTCCGGCGGATTGACTGGCGTCGAGTTTCACGCCTGGCTTATGTATGGAGGCGGCGCCGAGCTAATGGCTGAGATGCTTGCGGACTTCGACGTGTACGCGATACCCTATGGCGGGTACATCACTACTCCAGAGACGTGGCTGCACTCCGAAAGGCCGTTAAAAGTGCCGTCAGACCTTAAGGGATTGAAGATACGGGGTTCAGGTGACGGCGCCGAGATTTTGAGCAAAATGGGGGTTTCCGCGAGTTTCTTCCCTTCCTCGGAAGTCTATGAATCAATGCAACGGGGCGTAATTGAAGCCTACGAGGTGTCCACGCCAGCTTCAGACTGGGCACGCGGCTTGCAGGAAGTAGGACAGTACGTTTATCTTTCGCCGTCGCGCCAGCCCATGGAATACATGCAGTTCCTTGTCTATGAAGAGCGCTGGGCGGAGCTGCCAGATGACCTCAAGCAGCTGATAACATCGTTCGCGCAGGGCGCCATGATGGAGGTCTACTATCTCTACGCGGTTGAAGATGTTAAGGCAGTGCAGAATTTTATCGACTACGGCAACACGGTGGAACTGGTCTCCAAAGAGATAGAAGAAGCCTATGCCCGGGAAGCACGTGCGTTCTACGCCGAAAAATCTGCCGCAGATCCCTTCATTGACAAGGTATATAACTCAATGATGGAGTTTCAAGACATGATAAGGGCAGGCTTTTCGCGCCTGTAGCGCGGTAAAAAGCCTGCTAAAGTAAATATTTAACTCGCCCCTCGCTCGGGAGCATCGGTTCGGGCGAGGGGCGAAGAAAAATTTTACCGGAAGACGCTGAAGGGCATTGAAAAAAGTACTCAGAGTTATCGATGCCATTAGTGACTACAGCGGAAGAGCATTCAGCTGGCTGGCGCTAGCCCTCGTCTTGGTACTTGTCTTTGAAGTGGTAGCCAGGTGGGGCTTTAACCGCCCAACTATATGGGCCCATCTGACCAGCCAGATGATGGGCGGAACGCTCGTCGTCATGGGTCTGGCCTATGCCCATGTCCACCGCAAGCATCTCAGAATTGATATTATTTACCGGGCGCTTTCAGCCAGAGTGAAGGTGATTCTTGACGTCTGCTTTTTCCTAGTTTTCATGGTACCTTTGCTTTATGTGTTTCTGACCAATTCTGCGGATTGGGCGGTGCAATCCTGGGTTATGGGCGAAGTGAGAGATGAGAGCTGGTGGTATCCCCCGGCGGCTCCCTTCCGAACCGTTTTCCTGCTAGGATGGTGCACCTTCACCCTTCAATGTTTGGCTCAGTTATTTCGTGATTTCTACTTTGCTGTCAGGAATAAGCCCTATGATTGACCTGAGTCCGGAGATCACTACCATAATAATGCTCGGCGGCATCCTGGTCGGCGTGCTCACCGGCTACTACATAGCGGCCGTCATCGGTGCCGTGGCGGTATTGGTCGGCTTTGCCACAGCAGGCCCCGATATAACGGGCAACGTACTCTATCTGCGTATGTATGATTTCTCGCAGAAGTACAGCTTTCTGGCGCTTCCCCTTTTCATTTTCATGGGACTGTGGCTGGAACGCGCCGGGACCGTGGAAGACATGTATCAGGCCATGTATATCTGGCTTGGTGGCTACCGGGGTGGCCTGGCGGTAACCACGGTGCTTGTCGGTACTATACTGGCGGCCTGTGTTGGGGTAATCGCCGCTTCTACCACCATGTTAGCCCTGGTGGCTCTCCCGTCAATGATAAGGCGGGGTTATGACAAAAGATTAGCTTCAGGCGCCACGGCGGTTAGCGGAACATTGGGCATTCTCATCCCACCGAGCGTTATGCTGGTGGTCTTTGGCCCCCTGGCCGAGCTCTCCGTAGGCAAGCTTTTCTTTGGTGCCTTTATCCCCGGCTTCATGCTTGCTGGCCTGTATATTATGTACATAACAATTAGGGCTTTCCTGCAACCGAACCTGGCGCCGGTGGTTCCGGCTGAAGAGAGGGCGATCCCTTTCCGGCAAAAAACGAAGATGCTTTTTGTCTCGCTGGTACCGCCTGCGTTCATCATCCTCTCTGTGCTGGGAGTTATCTTTTTCGGCATC
The DNA here is from genome assembly GCA_964346525.1 of uncultured Dehalococcoidaceae bacterium. GTDB lineage: Bacteria > Chloroflexota > Dehalococcoidia > Dehalococcoidales > RBG-16-60-22 > E44-bin89. Next base: position 3,323 of record CAYFVI010000185.1, on the reverse strand, counting down.
GCCCCTCCCACCGAGGCCGCCGCTACCGGAGCTTTCGCCTCAATGCTTCTGGTCATAGCCCGCCGCAACTTCAGCTTTAAGCTACTGAAAGAGACCTGTTACGAGACGATAAAGCTTTTCACCTATGTCTTTTTCATCGCCGGCATATCTTTTGCTTACGTGGGCGTGTTCCTGCACTTGGGCTGCGGCAACGTGATCGCGGACCTGCTTCTGGCTACCCCGGGCGGGTCATGGGGTGCCTTTGCCGCCGTCATGTTCATCGTCTTTATCCTAGGATTTTTCGTCGAGTGGCTGGGTATCCTCGCCATCATGGTACCCATAATATTCCCTATTGTACCCTCGCTCGGGTTTGATCCCATCTGGTTCGCCATAATGATAGCCGTCAACCTTCAGATGGGGTTCAATACTCCCCCCTTCGCTCCTGCCATCTACTTCACCGTCGGTGCGGCACCAGCAGAACTGAAAATAAGCATGGCCGATGTCATCCGGGGGGTAATACCATTTATCCCGCTGATAATGCTGGCGATTGCCCTCTGCTCGTTTTTTCCCCAGCTGGTCCTCTGGCTGCCCAGTATGATGATAAAGTAGCCAGGGCACATCTCCCGCGTGATACGAATTGCGCTGAACGAGTACTCCAAATGCTTGCTGCAAGTAACAACTGCTTATTCTGTTACCTATTGCACAAAAGCCTGCACTGTTACCTTAATTGCACTATATGAAGCTTAGTGTCTGGTTATACAAAATCATGAATTGTGCAGTACCGATACTACCAGCTTGAATCATGTACCTTGTATACTTAAAATGTAAGAGCAAAGGAAAGCACGAAAGTTCTGCGTATTGTACAGTACCGCCCACCATGTATGGTAATCATATTGCAACTATTTAGCTTCAGAACTGCCAATTTCCCAGAGCAATTCACTGACTTTCCCTCTCAACACACGGCAATTATATTACCTAAAGGACCATTGCTTTGACCATATATTATTTTCCACAATTCTTCAGAAGGAAAAGCTATCCGCTTGAGATTTCGAAAAAATTAGGATAAGGGGAACCAAGGGCGCCCTTGATTCTTCTTATCTCGCTTCCCTTACACTACTTCTTGGTAGGGAGACAATCGCATCCACAATTTGTTTTTGGAGCCGTTACCTTGGGTTCTTTCTTATTTTTGTCTGCCATTTAATAATAACCTCCTTTCCCCTCAGGCAGTTTCTCCCGGGCCCAGGGAAAGACTGCCATAGAGTCATTTCCCGAAACTATCTACTTCCTCGCCAATACACCCGCAAGTAATTGATATTTTCTGAGTACATTTGTTTGACGCATTGGACACCAGTCTACCTGTAAGGTCACTACGGTAGCGGGTCAGGTCTTCCCTAAGTGTAGTTAAGTCCCGTATCTTCTGGTCAATCTCGCCAAGTTTGACTTCGACCAGCGTGAGCAAACGGCGCTCCAAGGCGTTACAACGCCCATCGACTGCGTATTCGACAAGTTCTTTTATCTCAGCGAGAGATAGACCAAGCAGTTTCGCCCTCTTAACAAGCCGTAGACGCTCCACTTCATGAGCCGAATAAAGCCTATATCCAGACTCGCTTCTGCGGGGGTTAGGCAGAAGGCCAACCTCTTCATAGTATCTTATAGTTTTCGGGTTCAGATTAAGTTCTCTGGCTAGTTCCCCAACAGTTAATACTCCCTTCATCGCTTGCCTCCTCAGTCATCAAACCAAGTAATTTTCAACCATGTCAGGACTTCTATAATTACCTTACACCTTCCAGTCACTGGAATGTCAAGCCCCAACCGTTGAAATCAGTAATACGCATGCCATGGTTAAAGATAAGAGGCAAGTAGCTGCTAAAGTGCAGGTATGAGTCGCTTCTTTTCAAACAGGAGTTCGGGAACTGTCAACCATAGCCCACCAGTTAGGAAGGCAAAAGGCCCTCCTCTTTTTGTTGCATAACACTTGACAATTCACGCCACGGAGACTAATATTCATTCAATCTTGAGGAATAGGAGGTTGCCATGGGAATTCCACAAATCAGCGGTGTTATCGGGGGGATTCTGGCCATTGTCGGAGGGATTATCGTGATAATAAAGCCCCAGATAATCGCCTGGATACTTGGCATATACCTGATAATCTTTGGGGTTTTTGCCGTTTTGGCAGCTCTCGGTATTACCTAAATTAAGCTCGCTCACTTCTATGGTTTTAATCGAATGCCAGCTTAGGAGAGCATCATGGATAAAGAGAAATTCACCGGTGCCTGGAAACTCATCGCGGCGGAGTATCGCGGCGAAGAGGATGAGGTGGTTCATCCGTTCGGGCGAGAGGTCATCGGACAGTTGATGTATGATGGCAAGCGGAACATGGCGGCGCAGGTTATCAAGGCCGACCGTCCCAACTTTGCTTCCGGTGACTGGCTTAAGGGAACGCCTGAAGAGATAAAGGCGGCCTTTCAGGGCTACCGGTGTTATTTCGGCACTTATGAAGTGGATGAAGAGAAGAAGATGGTGATGCATCACGTTGTGGGGAGCAGCTTCCCCAACTGGATGACCGGAAAAGTTGACCACGTCCGCTACTATGAGTTCTCCGGGAACCGCCTGACACTCCGCACTGTGCCGCTTCTGATGGGCGGGAAACAGGTGATAGGCAGATTGGTCTGGGAACGACTCTAATAGCCAATTAGCCTGCTTTATACGTGAGAGGTCAGATAACGAACACCGATTAATTTAAGGAGCTTAAAACCTTGCTAGACTTAAAACATTTCCCCGTCGTTGACCACCACTGCCATCCCTACGACCCCGCTAAAGCTGTTTTGGAGCCGGAGACCCTGGCCCGCGAGTTTTTCCACGGGAGGGGGGATATCCCCAACGAGAACCCCCCCAAAGCTTGGGGCGCCAGCGAGGAACTGCGCTACCACTTCCGCCACATGGGCATTGTCAGCACCATGGCCTGCCAGCTATCCAGGGTCTTCGACTGCCCGGCCGAGCTGGATGCGGTGGCCCAGGAGCGCAACCGCCGCGCTTCTGATGACTTCGCCGCGTATTGTCGGCTGCTGTACGATGATGCTGGAATAGTGGCCACGGTCCTGGACACCGGCCTCCCCAAGGATGACCCCCTGCTGGACCTGATACCGGGTGTTAAATTGAGATTATTCCAGTTCGAGCCCCCTCTGCAAAAACTGCTCGCCGGGGCTGAATCATATCCGGAACTGCTGCGGGACTTCCAAGAGACTCTGGAACGGTCGATTAAGGACGACGGATTCATCGGGGTTAAAGTCCACCTCGCCGAGCTGGTTGGCTTCGGAGCCATGCCGGTCTGGGAGGACGAGGCA
>CAYFVI010000184.1:0-2608 GCA_964346525.1 uncultured Dehalococcoidaceae bacterium | reverse complement strand
GGCGGTGGACGCGAGGTCATGTCCGAAATCATCCTGAGTGCCCCCGGCGGCAAATGGGGCGTTTTTGCCATCATCATGTTCATCATCTTCATAATGGGCATGTTCATTGAGTGGATAGCCATCGTCTATATCATGGTGCCGATTATCACCCCCATTGCCCTGGAAGCAGGTTTCAGCAACCTCTGGTTCTCCATCATGGTCTGTGTCAACCTCCAGATGGCCTTTATGACCCCACCCTTCGCCTCTGGAATCATCATCTGCCGCGGCGCGGCTGACCCCAAACTGGGCATAACCATGGGGGATATCGTCAGAGGCGTACTGCCACACGTTGCACTGATTATCATCGGACTTATTATCTTTACCATCTTTCCACAGGTCATTACCTGGTTACCCGGCCAGATGATACGTTAATGTAACCAGTATCAGATACTTTAATTTTAGAGACGGGGAGGTAGGACTTATGACGCATGAAGTTCATAAAGTGGTGCGGGAGTCCGGCGGGCTGCGCATTGTCATTGCTGACTCAGCAACCTCAGTCACCGGGGATAATAAAAACGATATCGTCGTTGACGGCTCACACTGCGGTGCCAATATCGCCCCCGACTACATACTCCCGAATGGTGCTCGTGGCATGATTGGCAATGATGCCGGCATTGGCCTAGAGAATGCGGGGATAGCCAGCCTGAAAACCCTGGAGGAGCATGGCGTCCCGGCCGCAGCCGTTGCCGCCATGTCGGCCGAAATCGGCGTTGGCCAGTCCACCTACAATGAAGGTGTCATATCGACAGTCAACGAAGTGGCCAGAAAGATGGGCGTTACGGTGGGCATGACGGCCAGAGAAGCGGCCGATAAAATGCTGGAAGGAATTTTGAAAAAGACATAGAAAGGGGAGGGGGTAAACATTGGCTGGTCTAACAATAATAAAGCAAGCTGGAAACCGCAAAATCGTCGTTGCTGATTCCGCAGCGGCTATGGATGAAAGTACTAAAGGCGATGTCTTCGTCGATGGTTCACACTGCGGAATAAACGTCGGTGAGATGACGATTCACAGTGGCGTTGGCGCCATGATCGGCAACGATGCCGGGATGGGAAAGAACGATGCCGGCATTGCTGCCCTCAAGATGTGCGATGAGAAAGGCATTCCCGCTGCCGCCGTCGCCGCGATGTCGGCCAAAATCGGCTCCGGAATGAGCACCTACGAGCAGGGCAAAATCTCCGTGGTCAATAAAGCGGCCAGGAAACTCGGCGTCTCAGTTGGTATGTCCGCCGGAGAAGCCGCCGATAAATTGCTGGAAGGCCTGGCCTAGAGCTGGTAATACCACTGTTGATTATTCCAACACCGGTGGGATGTGAAGGCATAATGGCAAATGATGTCTGCTTATATTGCTGGTCTAGCAATTGCTCTCAATAATCTCCGGTTTATCATAGACCAGCATATCATAATATACGGAAAAGTAACCGGAATCCCCTGTAGCGAACTCAAGAGAGGGATTTACAGGGGATTTTTCTGTGGGCAGTAAAGGTATAAAATACCTAACGGATAATTCTAATGCAGGGAGGGATAAATCAGGATGAAAGCACTGGTTAAAGCAAGCGATGCGCCGGGGTTTGAGTACAAAGACGTTGACATGCCCCAAATAGGGCCGAAAGATGTCTTGATAAAAGTGAAAGCCACCAGCATCTGTGGCAGCGATATCCACGCCTACCACTCGTCTCCGGGCATAATGCGCATGATGAAATTGCCCGTCATACTCGGCCATGAAACCTGTGGCGAGGTAGTGGAAGTGGGCGATTCTGTTACCAACCTCAAGAAAGGAGACCTGGTTTCTCCGGAGCCGCATGTCTTCTGCGGCGAATGCTACTACTGCCAGACGGATGCGGCGCTGAACTGCCTTAACATGGAGCTTTTCGGTCTCAGTATGAATGGCGCTTTTGCCGAATATGCCCGGGTGCCGGCGGTCGCCTGCTGGAAACACCCGAAAGGCACCTCCTATGAGCTCGGTGCCATCCACGAACCGCTGGGAGTGGGGATGCACGGCGTCATGGCCGGGGAGATAAACGCCAAAAGCGTGGCCGTATTCGGCTGCGGGCCCATCGGCATGTTCGCCATTGGCGCCTCCAGGGTATTCGGCGCCACCAAGGTCTTTGGTCTGGAAGTGGCCCCGAAACGCATCGCCATGGCGCGCCAGCTCTTCCCCGATGCTACCATTATTAACCCCAAAGAGCAGGACCCGGTCAAGACCATCATGGAGGCTACCGGTGGCCTCGGCGTGGACGTATCCATCGAGCTCAGCGGCAGCGCTGAAGCCACCAGGCTCTGCTTCCAGGTGCTGAAGCGCGAGGGCCGGGTAAGCCTAGTCGGTGTGCCCCCGGGACCGATAGAATTCGACTTCCACCCCAACATCATTCTCAAGGAGGCCAGGGTATTCGGCGTGTTCGGCCGGGTGGTCTGGCAGACCTGGTGGCAGGTCCGCGCCATGCTGGACACGGGCAAATTCGACCCGATGCCGATAATAACGCATCGCTTCCCGCTGGCTGACTACGAGAAAGCCTTTGAGCTGGCCCAGAGCGGCGAGGCGGGCAAAATACTGCTTATCCCCTGAGAAGA
>CAYFVI010000183.1:0-3982 GCA_964346525.1 uncultured Dehalococcoidaceae bacterium | reverse complement strand
ATGGGCGATGCTCATGGTTGGAGGCAGTGGCAATAATAAGGGGGCCATACTTGGAGCTTTAATAGTATGGGGTATCTGGACGGGGACGCAGTTTTTGCCCGGTTTCCTCTCCGACCCTAACCTCCGCTACGTTATGATCGGTGTGTTAATCCTGGCCGTTATTCTATTGCGGCCGGGGGGCATACTGGGTGAGGAAAGGGTGGTATCGCGGCACTCGGAAACGCAGCCAGGGGATGTCTCCCCGGAAATATAGCTAGGAAAACACCCCCTGGACTGATTAAGGTCGTCTATATGAGATTATGGGAGCTCAAACCTTTCGGTGGAAACGATTTCCCCGCCTTCAATTTTCCATATCTCGATGGTGGAGATTACATCTCCACGTTCATTAAAGTCCTGTGAACCACCGGCGCCCTCGTAATTGATATCTTTACCCTGTCTGACAAGTTCCATCGCTTTCCAGATTCCTTCGATACCGGGTCCCACAACTTCACCGGGCGGGTTCGCCACATCGCGAAGGGCATCACGAATGGCCACACTGTCGGTGGTGGTACCTGCTTTTTCCGCGGCCAGAGCAATCAGCACCACGGCATCGTAGGTCGTGTCCATATAGGGCAATGGCGGCACAACGGCGAAGGCTGACTCATAGTTAGCTTCAAAGATGCGGCGGGCATCGGTCATGGGTGAGCCAGGAGCGGTACCGTATGTACCTTCCAGTTTATCCACACCCACGGCTTCGTTCATATCCGGGGATTTGGTGCCATCGCAAAAGATAAAAGTATCTATATAACCGCCTTCAAGCGCTTCGCGCAGATAGATTTGGGCGCTTTCCGGATAGCTGATGGCCGCCAGAACATCGGGATTACCGCCGGTCGCCCGGCTCAGTTCCGAGGCGTAAGTGGGTTGTACCATCTCATGTGGCACCAGTTCCATGGCCTGACCACCAGCGGCCTCAAATGATGCCTTGAATGCTTCCGCGAGTCCTTGGCCGTAAGCATTATTGACATAAAGTGCAGAGGCTGTGCTATAGCCCAGCTCTTTGGCCAGGCGCCCCATGATAACACCTTGGATGGCATCAGAAACGGTGGTACGGAAGAGAAAGTCGCCGTCTTCCAGTACCGTAATGGCCGGTGAGGTGGATGCGGCCGAAATCTGCAATATTTGACCGGGGCCGGTTACCGATTCGGCAACGGCGATGCTCACTCCGCTGGAAAGGGCACCGACGATAGCAGCCACCCTATCGACATCAACCAGCGCTCTCGCCGAGTCAACCCCCTGTACCGGATTGGTAGCCGTATCCCTGGCGACAATGGTGACAGGCGCACCCTGTACACCACCTGCCATGTTAATGTGGTCCGCGGCTAACTGACCGGCGTTGCGGTGTGCTACGCCGAAGTCGGAGAGGTCACCGGTGAAGCTGTTAAGCTGGCCTATTTTCAGCGGTTTGACTTCCTCAGCTTCTGGAGCGCATCCAGCCACTACCAGTCCGGAGACTATTACTATTGATATCAAAAACGGTAGGATCAGCTTTAGTTTACGCATATTTTCACCTCCTCACATTTTATAGTTTTCTGGATTACATATGGTCCTTCGAAATATTTTATCTCTAAAGGCGTCACCTCCATTTTTATTACTTGTGATTAATTATAAAGGAACATTATAGCATTATCCTTGGCTGTGTCAAGAATGAAGCATAAAAGAGGCTTGGCTACTGGAGAAGCGGTTATCTATTTCGGCCCGTTCTTTTATCCATTCTGCGCATCATATACCAGATAAACAGTATGAACAGGCCACCGATTACGGCCAGTGTATACATCAGCCAGCTGGGCATAGTAGATACCGGAGCTATTGTGATTTCACCGGTCTCGGTCCATTCTCCAGCGTTTGAAGCGCTATCCACCGCGCGTACTCTCCAGTAGTATGACCTTCTTGGGCGCAGCAACTGGTTTCTGCTTGAATCCACTAAGTATTCAGAGTCGGTCAGTCCTGTCTCCTCCAGTAGGATGCCCTGTACTGAGAAGCCCGCATCGCTTGCTAACTGGAAAGTGTAAGTGACCGGCATACTCTCGTCGGTGACATCTTCCCAATCAATAAAGATATCGGCCCCTTCTTTTACCACCAGCGGGGTACCCAGCAACAGGTTCGGCGCCTCGGGGGCTTCCGCTTCAACGGCGAAGGCTAATTCTTTTATATTGAGGCCATCGCTTATCACTATGCTGTGTTCACCGTGCTGGCTTATCGGAATACGGAAAGAGGTCAGGAATATTCCACTCGTATTAATGGCCGCCGACGTTAACAGCTTGTCGTCGTATTTAATGGTTACGTTTCCACTCTCAACAAACCCGGCACCACTGACAACCACTTCTGCTCCAACATGGCCGCTCAACCGGTTGATCTCAATAACGGCAGGGAGCTTGGGTGGTTCCGGAGTGGAGGGCTTGGGAGGAGTAATTATGGTAAATTTAGCTATCTGTGTATTTTCACCGTCATCGATTTCTATTTCATATAATCCCGCCTCCAGATCCGGTACAGAAAACGTAGCCACAAAGTCTCCCACCCTATCGGTCTGTTCACTGGCTACTTCGACGGTATCGAAATATACAAAAACGTTTTTCCTTCTACCAAAGCCGGTGCCCAGAACGGTAACAAGGGTATCAGCCTCTCCCGACGTTGGGTTAACGGTGACATCGGGTTCTACGGTGAATTCGGCAACTACCGCATTTTCCGCCTGGATAACGACGATATTATGTATTCCAGCGGTGCTTTTTGGAATAGTAACATAGGCGATAAATTCACCGGAGCTATCGACCTCTGTGTCGCCACTGTCAACGCCTAGGTCGATTTCATCATAGTGGATAGATATATCTTCCTCGGGCAAAAAGTCAGTTCCTCTGATTTCTACTGAGGTACCCACCCTGCCTTTATCCGGCGCAATGGTAATATTGCCGAGGATGACCTCGAATTCCGCTAATGCCCTGATTCTCGGTGACACGACATTGCCCATATAATGACAAACGTATATGTAGTAAATACCGGCATGTATCTTCTCTTTATCGGGGCCGTCACTCAATTCATCCGGCACAGTAAATGATATGTCAAATTCGCCCTTTTCATTTAACCAGACTGCTTCTCCAACGAGCTCGTACTTAGTGACATCGCTGTCTATATCATCATCGGTGGTTGCTTCTTCGCTGGAAAGGAAGACAGCGGCATATTTATCGGCGGTGGCGGTGCTTTTATTAAAGCCCTCACCGGCGACTCTGACTTTATCTCCTATACCTCCCTCAGAAGGGGAAACATATATTGCCCTGTCCTCTTGAGCTAGTGCCGAAAGCTCGGGTTGCGCCAGAAGGCAGAGAAGAGTGGCCAGCCACGCTGCGAAAATTATTCGGGGGATGTTCATTATACCGGTTCCTTGCCCAAAATTAATTTGCCCTGTGGATTTTAATTATAGCCGGATTTGGTGAGATGTCAATACCTGAAACGAACTGGAATAAAGCAGAAAACAGTTAAAATCATAGGCAACCACCAGAAAGATTTTCGCACAAATCCAACCGAATTTCCATATATTGATTTCGGGTATTACTAAAGATTAAACCATAGCATTACTAAAAGATGAGGTTAAAGTGATTGTAAATGATTGCAGGCGTCTTATAATAAAAATGCGCGAATAAACAGGGGAGACGCTGGAGATGGTGCTCACGGGGAATGTTTTCAGATTCGCGGAAGATTCCATTGATTCTGCCCCGCAACGAGAGGGCATTTATGCTCTATATCAAGGTAACGAATTGATTTACATCGGGAAGGCAGAGCAGGGAGAAACTATAAGAGCCAGATTGCGGGAGCATTTATCAGGTGAAAACCCGTGCACCAAAGAGGCTACTGCCTATCGTTATGAAGTCTGTGATTATCCGAGACACAGAGAAGAGCTGTACCTGAGGGTGTACAAAGTGTCTTATTTGAAATTGCCCCGCTGTAACGCCCG
>CAYFVI010000182.1:0-3926 GCA_964346525.1 uncultured Dehalococcoidaceae bacterium | reverse complement strand
GATTCACCTACCGCCCTTTTAATAGAGTTATGCAGTTCTGCCCGCCTCTAATTTTGCAGTAACCGTTGGGAACAGTCTTGTATGAGGTACCAGTTCCAACTACTCTAAACCCAATCTTTTTACATAATTTCTTAACTTTGGAAACCCGGATCACCAAACTCGTGTAATTTACAGGTGCTTCGGGGATTTCTTTATACCCCTGAATGAAGTAGCGCAATCGGTATATCGGGTTCAGTTTAGAAAACTTGCCAAAATAGAGTTGTGCCACACCGCTTTTTTTAAGGCACCGATATATTTCCTTCATGTAACTCACAAACACATCGAATGAAGGTAAATGCTGTAGAACGATAAACGAATAAATAAAGTCTATACTTCCGGAGTCGACATCAATGGTTCTCCCTGCAGTTTTGATAAGTCTGAAGTTTGATTTGCCTTGAGACTTCAAGAATGCTTCCACCGTCTCTTGTTCATCGTGAATATCTATGCCAATCACTTCCTTGAAATAGCTACATGCCGCATTAAGGATTCTCCCGCCACCATAGCCAATCTCTAAGGCAATCTTCTCTTCTGGGTTATCAATAAATGTAGCTACTTTCGGACTAAGAATGTGAAGCGCTAGGTCCCAATATCCTCTTGAGATAGTTTGATTGATATCTTTGGACTTACTAAACCAACTTTGAAATGAATCAGTTCCAGCCAGCCTTGCTTCTCGAACTGCATCTATATACTTTTGCTGATGTTCAGCATTTTGCGTAATCTGATCACTCACACCGATTTGCCCTCCTGTTGAAGAAAAGTTTAACTTCTCTTTAGCACATCGTCAACTGGAAATATAAGTTTGAGGTAAACGACTTTTGACAAGATGAAAGGCGCTACCTAAAATCACCATTTGGTGGAGTTTGGGATACCTATAAGCGTTAATCTTTTATTCTGTTTGGCTGAACTGGTCTGGAATCGAATCTAGTTAGATTTGAACATAATACGTAGATATAACGTTAAGCCAAGTTGCGTGATGCGATAATAAAGCCACTTCCTCAGACCATACAGACTGGACTTTTGTTCCATAAAGGTTATATTAACCTGCCCTTTATCTTATTGACTATTGTTGTACGTCGGACTCTTTATATATTTCAGTAATCTCCCCGCACTATCGAACCACGCGTCATATTCCCTGGCATGTATGTTGAAGGCTTGAACTAAAGGCAGCATAATCTACGATGAGGAGCGGGGCAGACGGAAGGAGAAGATGCTTCCCTTACCTACCCTGCTGTCCGCCCAGACGCGCCCATTCTGGGCCTCTACCAGCTGCTTAACAATCGCCAGCCCGAGCCCGGAACCTCCCGTGCTTCGTGAGCGGGAGCGGTCTACGCGATAGAAACGGTCGAAAACATGGGGCAAGTCTTCGGAAGAGATGCCGGCGCCAGTATCCGTCACCGAGACAGTGATGCCATCACTATTATAGGTCAGACGCAGAGTGATTTTGCCGCCCTCAGGTGTGTAATGCAAGGCATTGTTGAAAAGGTTGCGCACCACCTGTGCGGTGCGGTCAGGGTCTGCCCACGCCGGCGGCAAGTCAGGCGGCGCCTCCAGCGCCACCCTGACCTCCTTGGATGCCAGCTGACTTTGGAACCCGTCGATGACCTGCTGTGATAGCCTCTTCAAGTCGGTAGCTCCGGGTTGTAATTTGAGCTGTCCCGCCTCAGCTAGGGACAGGGTGCGAAGGTCCTCGACTAACCGCCCCAGGAGCACCGTTTCCTGATGCAGGGAAGTCAGATTCTCGTTATCTGCTGGCAGGACACCGTCCAGCATGGCTTCCACGTTACCCTGCAATATGGATAGAGGCGTGCGCAGCTCATGGGCTATGTCAGCCACCATATTCCGGCGCAGCTCCCGGTCATGCCTTAACGTCTGTGTCATTGAGTTGAAGGACCGGGCTAGTTCCGCCAGTTCACTGGAGCCGGATATTTCTACCCTCTGGTCGAGGTCACCTCCCGCCACGCACTTGGCCGCACCGGCAACCCTGCCCAGTGGCCCGACAATCTGGCGGGTGAAGACGTAGCCGAGCACAATCGCCAGGAGGAGACCCAGAATTCCCGCAATCCACAGCGTCTGGCTCAAGTCGTTCAGGAAGTCGTTCGCCGCCTGGGTAAGGTTGCCCATCATGCCGGGCATCATGCCTCGCATCATCTGCCCCATGCCTTGCACATGGTAGAAGAAGGTGCCAAAATCACTGGAGGTAAAACGGTAAGCGAGCACCGCAACCAGGGCAACACCGACGGTAGCCGACAGCAGGAAGGCGGCAGTGAGCCTGACCGACAGGCGGTCGAAAATGCCGGGCTTAAGCATGTTTCGCCTCCCCAAGTTTGTATCCTATCCCGTGGACAGTAACGATAGAGCAGCCTTCTCCGGCGCCAGCGACAGCCAGCTTGCGACGCAGGTTTTTGATGTGGACATCTATGGTGCGTTCATAGCCGTCATAGGTCTCTTCCAGTGCCATGTCCAGCAGCTGCCCCCGTGACAGCACCCGCCCGGGGGAACGGGCCAGAGCCGCCAGAATGCGGAATTCAGCCGGGGTCAGGGTGAGCGGCTGGCCCTGACAGGTGGCTTCAAAGCGCTCATTGTCCAGTAACAAGCCACCATGGACAAGGCGCACTGGTGATGATGCGACACCATCGGGACGGCTCCGGCGCAGGACAGCGCGAACCCTGGCAACAAGCTCCCTCGGGCTGAAGGGCTTGGTCACATAGTCATCGGCACCAAGCTCCAGCCCTACCAGCTTGTCGGCATCTTCATCACGGGCCGTGAGCATGATGATGGGAACATCGGAAGTACGGCGTACCTCACGGCACACCTCCCAGCCATCCATCTCCGGTAGCATCAGGTCAAGGATAATAAGCTGTGGCGCTTCCCGGCGGAAGGCTTCGAGAGCCTGACGCCCGTCAATCGCCTCTATCACCCGGTAGTCCTCCCGCTCCAGGTATCCACGCACCAGGCTTATTATCTTTCTTTCATCATCCACCACCAGGATTTTGCCCTTGCTCACATTGTCACCCCATGTTTATTTTACCCCAGACCATGGCAATCCTCCAATTGATAAAGCTCAGGCAGCCAGAGCTGTTCCTGACCGCCTGAGCTTATCGGACGTAAGGTTGCCTGCTACCAGCCACCCATCATACCACCGCCCATCATACCGCCGCCCATCATGCCGCCACCCATCATGCCACCGCCCATCATGCCGCCACCGCGGCCGCGCCAGCCGTAATTGGGGGCATGCTGCTGGTTATAGCCGCCGGTTGTTGGGCTGGTCGTCGAGCTGTCATAGCCATACTGGGGCGCGGCAATCGCCTGCTCGACCCAGTATCTCGCCTGTTCCAGGATGGCCTCGGCCTGGGCTTCCGTCAGGTAGCCGTACTTGACACGCACCTCGAGTATCTCGCTCTCCGGAGCAAGGATAGTGGCCACCACCAGAGACGGATTTACACCCTGCGCCTCAGCCACCTGGGCTACGGTCTCGCCCTGAGTCAGGCGAGCAGCAAGCTCGTCATAGGTCAGCCCCAGCGTACCGGCCACTCGCTCCAAGGTTACCGGGTCAGCTACACCGTGGTAGCCCATGCCCCAGCCTCCACTCATGCCCGGGCAGTGTGCTGCCATGTCCCCCCTCCAGTCACCAGCATCGTCTGGCGTAGGCTCGTGAGCGAAGACTGAGGTAGCACCCAGGGTGGAGCCCACCACAACCACCACCAGGATAAAGACCGCCAGCCAAGTTCTCTTCCGCATCTTTCTGTACCTCCTTTCCTGATTTATTTGGAGAACTCTTTGTCTCTCTATTTTCAGGATAACAGGAGGATGTGAAGAAGGTGTGAAGATAAGATGGAGTTTTTGTAAGTTTTTACGGTTCTTATACGAAGCCCAGAGCACACCCGCTT
>CAYFVI010000181.1:0-1704 GCA_964346525.1 uncultured Dehalococcoidaceae bacterium | reverse complement strand
ACCGATTATGGAGCAGACAATGCCCGCCCCGCTGAGCGCCAGAGGTAAAAGCATGCCTTTCACCGCACCGAGAACGAGGACGCCCAGCACCATCGAGGCAGCAATGGCCGAAACATAGGACTCATACAGGTCGGAGCCCATGCCGGCCACATCGCCCACATTGTCGCCAACGTTGTCGGCGATAACCGCCGGATTTCGCGGGTCGTCCTCCGGAATGCCTTTCTCCACTTTGCCCACCAGGTCAGCACCGACGTCCGCGCTCTTGGTGAAGATGCCGCCGCCTGCCCTCAGGAATAGGGCTACGGAAGAAGCGCCAAAGGCAAATCCCAGCCAGACGTGGCTGTCCTCCCAGATGAAGGCGATGATGGAAAGGCCGAGCAGTCCCAGGCCAACGACGCAGAAGCCCATCACGGCACCGCTGGAGAAGGCGATTTTCAGCCCCCTGGCCCAGCTCCCGATGGCCGCGTTGGCGGTCCTGGCATTGGCCAGCGTGGCGATATTCATCCCCAGCCACCCCGCCAGTGCCGAGGTAAACGTGCCGCAGACATAGGCGATGGCGACATATGGCCTCGGCTCAATAAATACCGCCAGGATAATGAAGACCACCACGGTGAAGACGGCCAGGGTGGTGAATTCGCGGCGCAGGAAGGCCATCGCCCCCTGCCGTATGGCGTAGGAAATCTCGCGCATTTTCTCATTGCCCGGGCTTTCGCGTAGGATCATCGCCACCAGATAGCCGACAAAGCCAAGGGCCAGCGCGCCCGCCAGAATAATCAAGATACGCAGAACCAGTGCATCCATGGATTAAACCTCCTGAAAAACGGCGCTTTAGGCAAAAAAGAAGGCCGGTCTGCAACCGCCTTCCATCACATTACTTCATAATATTTCGCACGCTCACTGATGTTTTTAGTTTAGCGTATTTCCCGAGCAGGGTCAATGAGAGGTTAGTTACTATCTTCTCTTATTTGCCCCAGCCTGCCTTCCAGCTCTTTCTGCTGAACAATAAGCGTGAGGTCGCTGCGTGTTCTCTCCAGCACACCGCGCACCATATCGGTGGTGCGGCGGAGCCCGCCGGTAATGGCGTCGGGAAAGTCCATAGTCACCAGAACGCTGTAAATATCGTCCATTACCAGAAGCAATTCCTCGCCCCGGGAGACATCACCCTGCCTCATGCTATCCAGCAGGTAGCGCCGGAGTTCCCCCACCGCTTCCCCCAGCCCGTTGAGGTAAGCGGCACTGTCAATGCCCAGCTCCGCAGGCGACGGTATCGGCTTCCCGTTGACCACGGAGAGAAGAATGCTTCCCTCGGCGTACTCCTTCTGCGCATCCCGGAAAAAGCCGGTGTGATTCAGCTCATCATAATTGGCCACTGTCTTTTCCGCATCATTGAGCAAATTCCGGGCCGTCTTCAGCAGTTCCGCCGCTTTGTCAAACTCCTGCCGGTGCACGGCACGAATGGCCTGGCTGCAGTTGCGGATAACCTCACGACAGCAGGGCAGCGCCTTCTCCCGGGCCGCATCCAGCTCCGTGAAATCGCGCCTTATCCCTTCGGCTATTGACTCAAGCCCCTCGGTTGACTTACTCATTTCGAGCTTTATCCCGGCGCACCAGTGCCGAGACCAGTTCCTTCTCTATGGTGTAGAGGGCAAAGCGTGCCTGCTTGTACTTTTCCGAATCCAGAACCGAGCCCGGCAGTTTGGCCAG
>CAYFVI010000180.1:0-8575 GCA_964346525.1 uncultured Dehalococcoidaceae bacterium | reverse complement strand
AAAAAAGCTGCCAGAGCCCCTGTGCCTGCAGTTCCTTGCCGAAGAAGTCCGCCAGGCGATGGGTCATATCAGCATCGGCGCAGGCATAATCGGCGGCCTTCTCTATCTCAACCTGGGACATCGGCAGCTGCTTGGTGCCCGTACCGATGAGGTCGGTGATGGGTGTCATATCGATATTCAGTTTGCTGAAGGCAAGGGTTTTGAGAGCCAGCGATTTCTCCCCCATCAGGTAGGCGGCAACCATGGTGTCAAAGGTGAGGTTGTTTACGTTTACTCCGAGCTCGGCCAGCACGGTCATATCGTACTTGCTGTTGTGGGCCAGCTTAGCCAGTCCCTTATCTTCCAGAACTGGCTTGAGCCGGTCAATCACCTGTGGCCGGGGAAGCTGTGCCACCGATTGCAGGCTGGTATGCCCTACCGGGATATAATATGCCTCGGCCGGCGCCAGTGAGAAAGAGAGGCCAACCAGCTCGGCATACATCGGGTTCAGGCTGGTCGTCTCCAGGTCGAATGCAAAGGACTTGGCCTCAGCCAAGCGGTTTATCATTTTATCAAGGTCGGAAGGAGTATTGACGATGCGGTAATCTCCCCGCGGCGGCCCGGTTTTTACTTCGACTGGCGCCTCAGCGGTTTTCACCTCAGCTTCAATTTCCGGCAGTCTGTCGCGCAGGCGGACAAATTCAAGCTCACGGAATAGCTCGTTGACCGCCTCGCGGTCGTACTTTCCTGCCTGGCAGTTGTCTAGGTTCAGTTCAACCGGTGCCTCGATGTAAATGGTGGCCAGGTGTTTGCTCTGACGTGCCGATTCTTCATGCTGGCGTAATGTCTCCTGGAGTTTGGGGGGAGTTACTTCGTCAATATGAGCGTATATGTTTTCCACGGTGCCGAACTGCTGGAGCAACTTGATGGCCGTTTTTTCCCCCACGCTGGGGACCCCGGGAATATTATCCGATGGGTCGCCAACCAATCCCTTGAGGTCGGCAATCTGCTCCGGTTTCACGCCATATCGGTCGCTGACGGCCGGCTCATCATAAAGCGTGGTGTCGCTGAAAGAGCGGCCCGGTTTCGGGTAGAGCACTTTGACGCCCGGCGAAACCAGCTGCATGGTGTCAGCATCGCCGGTGACGATGATGGTATCAACGTCCTGCTGGCTGGCCTGGCGGCTGAGCGTTCCCAGTATATCGTCCGCTTCATACCCATCGAGCTCAAAGATGGGAATGCGAAAGGCCTCAACCATCTGCTTTACCCGGTCTATCTGGCCGACAAGTTCCGGAGGAGCGGGCGGGCGGTGTGCCTTGTACCGGTCAAAAAGCTGGTGGCGGAAGGTGGGGCCTTTTTTATCAAAGGCGATGGCATAGTGGGTGGGTTTGAGCTCATTCAGGGTCTTGAGCAGCATCTGGGTAAAGCCATATACGGCACTGACAATCTCTCCGGTCTTGCTGACGGTCAATCGCACCGGCGACCGGCTGGTCTGGAAAGCGTGGTAAGCACGATGGATGATGGCATTGCCATCGAATAGAACCAGAAGTGGCCTTTTCATAATTAAATTATAGCAGAGCGGAGGGCGGTAAAGAAGGGATGAATGTGGGATTAGTCCGGTGCAGACTGTTGCTGGAGACTCTCGGCCTGATAGCGCTGGCGGATGTACCGATATATCTCAGCACCGGTGGCCGTCAACGGTCCCGCGAGCAGGAGTCCCCAGAAACCAGCGACGTAAGCCCCCAGGACAAGCACGAATATCATGGCAGCGGGGTGGATGCGCAGATAGCCGCCCTGAATCCGGGGCACCAGCAGGCCGTTCTCCAGCAGCTGGACGGCAAAGAAAAGGACGATGACCCAGATTACCTTGTCCGGAGCCACGGCCAGGGTGATTATGGCTACCACACCGCCGCTTATCCATGGGCCGAGCGTCGGGATGAGTTCTCCAATGCCAGCCAGAATGGCCAGCACGGGAGCAAAGGGTATTTTCAAGATGAGCAGGCCGATAAAAACAAGATAGGCCACAATCAACCCGAGCATCAACTGGGCGCGGATATAGCGCCCGAGGACTCTTTCGATTATGTTGACCAGGTTCCTGGTATGCTCGGCCACTACTGGATTGAAGGCCGAGTAAACGTGATTGCGCAGCTTGTCAGAATCTTTGAGAGCGTAGAAGAGGAACAGCGGCAAGGCTGCCAGACCGAGCACAAGATTGAAAGTCTCCGGCACAAAGGAAATGCCCCTGACCAGGGCGTCACGAATGGCGTTGCCCATCGCCACGCCGGCATCCAGAAGTGCTCTATCCACCTCGCTGCGGACCTCCGGTGGAAACTGCTCCTTTATGACTTCAAGCCATTTGGTTATCTGGTAGAGGCTATTGCTGATAAAATAGGGGGCGCCGGTAGCCAGGTTAAGAGAGGCATCGATAACGGCGGTAGCAATTACATAAGAGAAAACGGCCAGAAGAGCAAAAAGGATGAAAAACACGATAAGGATGGAGAGGACGCGCTTGAATCCCAGCCATTTCCCCGATCCGGGAAACTTCTCTTCCAGCCAGTTAATAATCGGCGCCAGAAGATAGGCCAGCACCAGTCCGAGAGCAAATGGCAGTATAACCGTTCTCAGAAGGTAAAGTAACCAGAGAAATACGATCGCGCTGAGTAACAGAACGACCAGTCGCCAGTGTCGGCTGAAGAAATTAGTCATTACATATACAGTTCTCCCACTGACTTACCGGAGATAAGTTCAGGGTACTGAAATAAAGGTAATGAGGAACTGGCGGGTTATCCGCCCGGTTTCCTTCGGCCCAGCTTCTCTTCGACGCGGTGTTCAGCGGCCATGGCGGCTTCCTTGGCTTTTTCCGCGGTTTCCTTTGCCTTTTCCGCAGCCGTTTCAGCCTTTTCCTTCAACATAGCCCGCGTTTCCTGCCCCGCTTTGGGCGCGTATAGAAAGCCGATTGCCACTCCAACTACGGCGCCCAGCAGAAATCCGATAGCAAAACTGGCACCAGTATCTTTTTCAGCCATTTTTACCTCCTTCCTTTCTTCGGGCAAAGCCACTGAACAGGCTAACTGCCTGCCGTACGCCCTGGACAAAGGCGGCCAGCTGTGCCAGTGGCCTTGATACCTCTTCCTCAACAGTTGCGGAGATGTTCTCAACCCGCTGGGCGGTGGATTTCGCCGAGTCCAGTATCGGCTTCACTTTACGATACAGCATAAAGGCCAGGATGCCGATGCATATGACCACGATGGTGACGCCGAAGCCAAGAATTACTATTGCCAGGTCACGGAACCATTCAATACCCACCGGTTCTTACCTCCATTAACAAGGGATTGCCATAATATTGTAGCTGTCCCGTCAAGCAATGTAAAGAGACGACACATTAAAAGTCGGGCAGCGGTGCTCTGGCAGCCGGTTTGAGGAAGGAGATATCATTGTGCCGGGTGAGGATAAACTGCTCGTTCTGGTAGGTGAAAATGGAGATGGCGCAGGTATCCTGGCGGATTTTCCAGAAATGACTGTTTTCCAGCCCCAGCGCTGCGCAAAGCATGACTTTGTTCACCACACGGTGGCCGACGATGATGACAGTGCCCCTGTGCTTTTTAATAACCTTAGCTATAAATCGAGTAACTCTTTTTCTGACATCATCCAAAGCCTCGCCATCGGGCATCTGCACCTGCTCGGGATGAGCTATCCACGTGGCGTAAAGTTCTCCGTATTTCTTTTTCACCTCCTCATGCGATAGTCCCTGCCACCGGCCGAAGTTAAGATCGATGAGGTCCGGCTCAACGCATACTTTAAGATTATGGGGCCTGGCTATCGCTGCGGCGGTCTTCAGCGCCCGTTTCAGAGGGCTGGAGTAAATGGCTTCAATGGTTGAGGTGCTTAAATATCCAGCCAGCAGTCCCGCCTGGTTTACTCCGGTCTGGCTCAAATCGATGTCAATCTGGCCCCGGAATACCTCGGCCACATTCCATTCCGTTTCACCGTGCCTGACGAGGATGAGCTCGATCATGTTCCACTCGTTCCCTTTTCCCAGAGTCCCGGCTTGATGCCGGCCGATTCAAATGCCTGCCAGGCCGCTGTCGTTAACCTTTCATCGTCAGGCGCTATAAAGAGATGACTGGCGCAGCGGCAGTCACTGGCGCCAAAACCGGGGACAGACTTAAACTGTGCGTCTAGTGCTCGAGCTACGGCGCATTCGGCTCTCGTTTCCGTTTCTCCGATGATGACTTCGGTTACTGGTGCCTCCTCTAACAGGTAATCTATGTGCCAGTGCCGCTTTTTAACATTTCCCAGGTGCCGGTTAACTCTGGCGCTGATACCGCCAAATGCGGAGCCCACATAAGCGTAGTAACCGCCGGAAAAGCGAACCGGAGAGCGACTGCTGCCAATGGATATCTTGCGCGGGTGGGGAAGATGCATGATGAGCGCGTATATCCCTTTCACCTATTCTTTTTCCATTTTCTCAACTTCTATGGTGCATTCGGTTACCAGTGCGGCGAAAGCACCGATAGCAGCCAGTACCGGAGCCGCCATAATGCCCAGCGCCGCGGCTGGAGCGCCGATGGAAAGCGGAATCTCAATGATGGTCCTGTCGTCGTGAAGCAGACGCACTTTTCTGATATTTCCTTCGTGGATAAGTTGCTTCATCTTCTCCACGAGCTCGCTTCCGGAAACGCGGAATTTTTCCTTAACTGCCATCTTCACCTCCTAAACCTACCTGCATATTAGATAAGATGAGCAAAATGTGTCAAGAAATGGAAACAAAATGCCTTTCGATGATACATTTTTTCGTGATATACTGTAGGGCAAAGCGGGGGGATACTTTGAAGGGTAAGGACTTTCTTTCCGTAACCGACCTGAACCGTGAGGATATAAGGCTGCTTATCTCCCGTGCCGTTGAGCTGAAAGCTGAAGGCTGGAGCAATTCCCTAAGTGAGAAGGTGCTGGCCCTGGTATTTGAGAAGCCATCTTTGCGGACGCGGGTCAGCTTTGAAATCGCTATGCGTCAGCTGGGCGGATATACCATCTATCTGTCTCCCGCGGAGGTTGGCCTGGGGGGGCGGGAGTCAGTGCCGGATGTGGCCCGGGTGCTTACCCGATATGCGGATGCCATTGCTGCCCGCACCTTCTCGCATAAAACGCTGGAAGTGCTGGCACAGTATGCGGATGTGCCGGTGCTCAATGCCCTGTCTGACCTGGAACACCCCTGCCAGGCGCTGGCGGACCTGCTTACCATTTACGAAAAGAAGGGTGAGCTTGAAGGACTGACCCTGGCTTATGTGGGCGATGGCAACAACGTGGCGCACAGCCTCATGCTGGCGTCGGCACTGGCGGGCATGAATTTCCGGATTGCCTCACCGGCTGGTTATCGGGTTCGCGATGATTTGCTAGAACTGGCACGTGGTTATGCTATGGAGGGCGGCGCGGAGATAATGTGCACTGAGGACCCGCGTCAGGTGGTGCGTGAGGCAGACGTGGTTTACACGGATGTATGGACAAGCATGGGCCAGGAAGTCGAAAGCGAGAAGCGGCGCCAGGCCTTTGCGGCATATCAGGTAAACGATGCGCTTGTATCGCTGGCTGAGGAAGATGCCATACTGATGCATCCGTTACCCGCTCATCATGGAGAGGAAGTGGCCGAACGCCTTCTTGATACGGCGCAGTCGGTGGTCTTTGACCAGGCGGAGAACCGGATGCACCTGCAGAAGGCGTTGCTCGCGGATATGCTAGGCGGTCTGGAAATATCACTGATGAATTACCAGTAAGGGGGAAGGAATGTATACGCTGAAGATAATCATCAGCCGTGGCTGGTACCCGGCTCTGATAACGGTGCTAGCGGTGCTCGGCGTTCTCTATAGGTGGCCGATGGAATGGGTAGCGCCGGCGCTTATATTTATTCTGGCCTTGGGGCTGGTGGTGACCGTGATTAAGGCCAGAGAGCGGCAACTAGAACGCACTGTGTTACGTATGCGGCAGCTGGCCGAGTATTTTTATCGCCGCTTTATGGGAGACTCAACGCTGTCCATCTTCATCATTATCGACAGCCTTTTCAATATCGAAAACCCGAAGCTGTGGGACTGGGCCAGGGCCTGTGATATGTCACAGCGCATCTTCAATAGCTGGTGCAACAGCTTCATCGACCGCATGGAAAGCGACGTCGGTGTTACCAAGCTGGCAGATTACTTATCCACGTACCTCAGCGAGCTATGGCAGATAACCAGCCATTATTTCGACTTCGTGGAGCAGTTTCATGAAATAGCCACCAAAGTGGAGGTCCCGCCGGAGACACTTGACCAGTATCATAAATTCGTTATGGAATATAACGCCTTTGCCCAGAACTTCCGCGAACATGTTACCGAGTTAAAGCTCATTGCTCGGACTGGCATTGAACCCCCGAGTATCAAACTGGCTCAGGAAGTCGTCAAAACGGGGTAAAGAACGTGGCGGCAGGCAAGCCAATCGTGACCATTGTGGGCCGGCAGAACGTTGGCAAGTCCACGCTGCTCAACCGGATGGTGGGGAGGAGGCTGGCGATAGTCGAGAATCTACCGGGCACCACTAGGGACCGGGTAATTGTCTCTGTAAGCTGGCAGGGCGTGGAATTTACCGTTGTCGATACCGGAGGTCTGGAGTTCGGCGCCCATTCCACGGTAGCCCGTGGCGTTCAGGAGCAGATAGAGGCCGCGATTGCCGGAGCTGATGTCATTATTTTTCTGGTGGATGTCAGGAGCGGTATAACCGCTGATGACATGGAGATGACGGACAGGCTGCGGCGGGCAAAAAAGCCGGTGCTGCTGGCGGCCAATAAGGCGGACAGTGAAGCGCTGGAGGCCGGGATAGTCGAGTTCTACCAGCTGGGACTCGGGGAGCCGGTGGCCATCAGCGCCTACCACGGGCGGGGCACCGCCGAACTTCTGGACCGAATCATTGCTCTGATACCGGCGCCGGCAGCGGCTATGGCGGAACCGGAGGTCATGAAAATAGCCATAGTCGGCCGGCCCAACGTGGGCAAGTCAATGCTGCTCAATGCCTTGGTCGGCGAGAAAAGAGCTATCGTGGACGAAGCGCCGGGAACGACCCGTGATGCCACCGATACAGGGGTTGACTTTGAGGGGCAAAGTGTGTTACTTATTGATACAGCCGGCATACGGAAGCGGGGGCGGATCGGAAGGGGGGTGGAGGAGTACAGTGTGCTCCGTGCTCTGCGGGCTATTGAACGGGCGGATATAGTCTTGCTGGTGCTGGATGCAATAGAGATGGTAACCGCTCAGGACAGGCACATCGCTGGTTATATTCAGCAGGCGACCAAAGGAGCGGTGGTAGTGGTCAATAAGTGGGACTTGGTTGAAGATAAAGACGTGCGCCAGTGGGACCGATATCTCAGAAGTCAGCTGAAATTCATGAACTACGCGCCGGTCATTTACGCCTCGGCGAAATATGGGGAGGGAGTGGATGAGATAATACCTGAAGCCAGCCAGATTTACCAGAACCGATTGATGAGACCGGGCACGGCCGAGGTAAATGACGTTATTCAGCAGGCAGTGGCTGCCCACGTGCTGCCGCGTAAAGGCAGCAAGCGACTGAAAATATTCTATGCTACCCAGGCGGAGGTGAATCCGCCTACTTTTATTTTTTTCGTCAATGATGCCAAACTGGTGCACTTTTCCTACCACCGATATCTGGAAGGAAAGTTGCGTCGGGCATTTGGTTTCGCTGGAACGCCGCTCCGTTTAGTCTTCAGGACAAGGGGGGAAACGCCGTGATTGCTGCCAAATTCGCTGCTGTGGCCCTTATCGGCTACTTCCTTGGTGCTGTTCCCTTTGGTATGATGATAGCGCGACGAAGCGCCAAAGTGGATGTCACCAGCTACGGAAGCGGTAAGACCGGTGCCACTAATGTCCTGCGAGTAGCCGGCAAAAAGGCCGCGGTGGCTGTTGTCGTTCTTGATGTTCTCAAGGGTTTTCTGCCGGTGGTATTTGCGGCCTTGATATTTAACGGCGAATATGTCTTGGCCGGCAGCACAAGCCCGTGGTGGCTTTCCCGAAGCGCTCAGGTAGTGGCGGCACTGGCGGCGGTTGCCGGTCACAAATGGTCCATTTTTCTTCATCTCAAGGGCGGGAGAGGTGTGGCGCCTTTCTTCGGTGGCTTGCTGGCACTGTGTCCGCCGGCCGCGCTATTCGGCGCTGAGATATTATTTCTCGGTGCATGCCTGACTAGGTACGTATCGCTCGGTTCGATATCAGGGGCTGTTGCTGCCTACGCCATGCTGATCCCCCTTACCCTGCTCAACGGGTTTCCCGTCGAATTCCTGGTTTACGCACTCGTGGGTGCTGTCTTCATCATCGTCGTTCACCGCGACAATATCGGCCGGCTGCTGGCGGGCACGGAGCGCCGGATAGGCGAACGGGTCAAGACGTAGAGGCAACCCCAACGCCGTATTCAGAAAACAAGGCCTTCCTAAATACTCGCAGTTGAGTTAAAATAGGTTATGCTCAAAGTCGGCATCATTGGTACTACCATATGGGGCATTACGCTGGCTATCATCTTGGCGGGAAAAGGCATAGATGTCGGTTTATGGGCGCGAACCAAA
>CAYFVI010000179.1:0-4424 GCA_964346525.1 uncultured Dehalococcoidaceae bacterium | reverse complement strand
GAACGGTAGACTTCTTCGGCGATTTCATCAGGCTGAAGAGGTATGTTGGGATTTTGCTCCTTGCTGATAAAACTCCCAAGAGGAGCGACACAGATGATAAGTTTATCGGTTTTTATCATAATACCCTCCAATCATATACCTTATTATACCCCAACTCTGGCGGGTGGCATGCCTTAAATGGCAGGTACGACTAGCTCACTCTGGCGAATTTCATCAGTCGCTTGACCTTGACGATATCACCAATGTAGATGTCACCGCGCGAGTCAACGCATATGGTATGGGAATTTTCCAGAACCCCTTTTCCTTCATGCTCATATCCGCCGAATTCAGACAGGATATTGCCCTTCAGGTCACGAATCGTGACTCTTGGGGCGAACAGCTGGTGCATGTGGCTCTCCACCACATAGGCGAGGTCGTTTTTCCTGTCGATGGCGATGTCCTGCGGCCAGTGGAAGTCGGTCCACATATCAATGAACTCACCATCAAGGTTGAAAATCTGGATGCGGTCGTTATTTCGGTCGCAGATATAGAGCCGACCATTCTTATCTATATCAAGCTTGTGGGGCAGCTCGAATTGGCCGGGACCGCTGCCGTGCTCACCCCATGTCTTGAGCAACTTTCCCTCAGGTGAGAACTTGTGCACTAGGAAATTGCCATAACCATCGGCGACAAACATCTCTCCTTCCGGCCCCAGCACCATTGACGGTGGCTGATTGAAAGGGGTGCGGACCATGATGGGCATGGCGCGGAATCTGGTTCCCAGGGTCATGAGCAACTCGCCTCCCAGCGTCCTTTTCTCCACCGTATGGGTCCTGGCATCGGCAATATAGACTGCGTCATCGGGGCCGAGGTAAATCCCGTGAGGGTCGAGGAAGTGGCTCTCACCCCAGCAGGAGACGAAGCTACCCTCGCGGTCGAAGATGAGAATCGGGTGGTTACCTCTGGAGCCAACATAGACACGGTCGCGCGAATCGGTAGCAATGTCAACCGGGTCATCGATTTTAAAATACTCGGGCACGCGGGGCCATCCTTCCACACGCTCGTATTTGAAGTCACCGTATCCTAGAATCATTTTACCGACCTCACCTTCAAGACAAATGCTCTAAATGCATACTGACTGTCAAGATAAGAGGCATCACTTTGGAAGTTAGGTAGCAGTGTTGCCTCTAGGTACGTTTCATCTGTGTCTGGTTTCCACCATAATACCATATGGAAATATGTCATGCTATTCCTTCTCCCGGACCAAGCTATGGCTTTGGGCCTGTGCTCAATATTATATTAAAACTCAAAGATTTTCACTTCGGTTCAACTTATGAGAGGAACATAATGGGGCAAATTTCGTCGTATTGCTAGGTTGACGAGGTACAAAAAAGGAACCTTTGCCAGAGGCAAAGGTTCCCAATCTAAGTTCATTGACAACTGAATAGTTTTACTTATTCAAGTAACATTCACTGCCCGCAGAGATAATCTCCTCCCCTTTATTCTTCGTGTACTTCAATGGCGCCGGGTATGGGCAGCTTTTCGGGATTGGGCACACCCTTCTCATTTACATCAACTGCTTCAGTGAGAACCTCGAACTCGCCCTCGCCGTTTACGTTATGGCAGGTAAAGCAGTTACCTCCGTAGTGAAGCTTGAACCACTGGCTGCTCATGTGGGCGGGATGCACGATGTCTCGCAGAGATAGTGGCGCGATATTTCCTTTACCTTCTCGAGCGCCGGTGCCGGGAGCATGACATTGCAGACAGGTCTGCACATTCACCTCTTCTGTTACCGCCAGAGAAGTACCGTCTGGCGCTGCACTCGGGTGTTCACGTCCCCTCGCTTCAACGCGCTCGTGTGCTTCATAGGCTAATGTGTATTTCCCGGTCTCTGCTTCAACTAATACGTGGCAAGACGGGCAACCGCGATGCTGCTCTTCCAGGGCAGGGAAAGGCACGGACGCAGCCAGGGCACCAGCCGCTTCAAGGGCTCCGGCTTGTTCTTCGGTTAATCCTTCTCCCGGCGGCCCGGGTGGCCCCGCTGGTCCTTGTGGCCCCGCAGGCCCTGCTGGCCCAGGTGCACCCTGGCAGGCAGCCAAGAGCAATAACGCAGCTAGCACTAAGGAGAGAATTACCAGCTTTTTCATGTTGTGAACACCTCCAATCGAAGTATGCTTTAATCATAACATATATGACAGTACATTGGCATCAGTGTGATAGAGGATATCAAATACTTGGAGTTATGTATTTATCGACCTGCGTCGAACTCAAGAGGGAACGATTTTTCTTTGCCAATCATGTATCTATACTCACCAGTCCCTTTTATTAGAGAGCTAGGCTGAAGCTTGCTCACGGTGTTTGCCGAGCATGTGGATAAGCACTGCCGCTCATTTCTTGCTTAAGCGGCAGGAACTGCTATAATTGGGGGGGAACAGTGGAGGCGGTGTGGCAAGACAACAATGGAGATATTGCGAAACAAGAACCAGGCAACCAGATTCCAGATACTCGTTGAGATTGCCCATAGTGGACCCAATGTGCAGCAGCGAGACATTGCCAAAAGGCTGGGCATCAGCCCTCAGGCGGTCTCTGACTACGTCGGACAGCTACTGGAAGAAAGTTTGCTCACTTCGCACGGCCGTTCTAGGTACCGGGTGACAGAAGAGGGCACGAACTGGATAATAAAGGTGCTGAGAGGACTGAGAGACTACAGCGGGTTCATTGAAAAAGCCGTTACCAACATGTCCGTTTGTGCCGCAGTGGCAGAGAGCGATTTGACTAAAGGTCAGCCGGTGGGACTTAAGATGAGAGATGGGCTGCTTCTGGCAACAAACAGCTCTAATGAGGGAGCCCGAGGCGTAGCCTGTTCCGATGCCAGACAGGGAGAAGATGTCGGTGTAACCAGTATTGAGGGTATAGTCTCGCTATTCAGAGGAAAGATAACGCTCTTAAGCATACCTACCATCCAGAAGGGAGGGTCGAAACAGGTTGACTTAAGGCGACTGAAGGCTCAGGTTGAACAGCACCAGCAAATCGGTGCTATCGGCATCGAGGCGCTAATGGCGCTGAGACGCTTGGGCGTCGAGCCGCGCTATCTTTATGGCGTAATTGAAGCTTCCGTGGAAGCGGCTAAATGCGGCTTGCCTTTCCTTATTGTCTGTACCAGCGACGCTGCCCACAGCGTATTAGCTCGGCTGGGCGAGGAAGGTCTCGAACATGAGCTGGTCGATGCCGACAAGGACGCAAACCGGTCTCCCCGTACGAGCCTGCCCTGACCTCAAATATTGGTACTTGACCATCTTGACAACTCCAGCAGACTAGATTATAATCCACCATAGTTGTTTCCATCTGAGTTCGAGTATCCATTGGTACCTTAATATTTTTGAGACTGTGTGCGGTGTCCCGGAACTTAAAAGGAGAAGTTCGGTGCGAATCAGGCGCTGTCCCGCAACTGTGATTTAGCCTGTGCTTAACTATCATCAGGCTGCTCAGCCAGACCGCCTGCCGTACACATGCCCGGTACCTCCGAGGAGAGGCTTAATAGGCGGGGTCAATTTTACGCTGCATGATGCCCGTGCCTCCGTTGAAGAGGTACGGGCAATTTGTTTAGGGGGAGCGATGACAGACACAGGGGTCATAATTCTGGCTCATGGCAGCCGGGGCGCGAAGGGTATTCTAGAGGTTCGTGATGCCCTGCAGGAAATCTGCGAAGGCGTCCGACTTTTCCTGGTCGATGGGGTGGAAGTAATCGGAGCCGCGCTCCAGTTTAATCGACCCAGCCTGGAAGATGCTGTGGAGCGCTTGGCATCAGATTCAGTTACCAAAATAGTGATAGTACCTTACTTTCTGTTTCCGGGACGCCATATCACCGAGCATATTCCTCACCTCATCGAGGGGTTCAAAGGTCAATATCCGGAGGTCCAATTCACTCTGGCAAATACCCTTGGGCGGGAAGATTTCTTCATAAGCCTGGTTGCCAGACGGATACTTGAGTGTGCGCCGGAACTTTCGCCGGCTCCCCGGGGTTATGTGACCGATAATCGGGACATCGAGAAACGGCGTATGGAGATAGTGGAACAGCTGCTGCCCGACTTACTCAAAATGCCCGGGCCAGAGCAAGCGATAGTCAAGCGTATCGTCCATGCCAGTGGAGACCCCGGGGTTGCCCGTCTGGTAAGGTTCAGCCCGTCGGCGATTCCGAGCGGGCTCGGCAGCATTGCCGCGGCTAATCCGATTCTGACCGATGTCCGCATGGTGGCCGCGGGGATTAACCGGGGCGTGGCCCAACACTTCGGCTGTCCCGTCATTTGCAGTCTGGACGAAATAGGGCAGAAAAGCCTGGCCAGTTCTGAGGTTACCCGGTCGGCGGCCGCCATCCGGCAATTAGGCGCGAAGCTTAATGGTGCCGTAGTCGCTATCGGCAATGCACCGACGGCCCTCTTCGCCCT
>CAYFVI010000178.1:0-1890 GCA_964346525.1 uncultured Dehalococcoidaceae bacterium | reverse complement strand
GCGCCGGTCTCCCTGGCCGCCTCCAGCCCGCGCTCAATCAGTTCCACGGTAACCAGCGGTCGCGCGCCATCGTGAATGACCACCCAGTCACAGCCAGCAAGGTGTTTCAGGCCTTCGGCTACTGAGTCCTGGCGTCGCCTCCCTCCAAGGCAGACATCGCTGACCTTGGACCATTCCGGACCCGTGACCAAATGCCGGCACATCCTCTCCTTCTCCCCACTCACCACCACTACAACCTGGTCAATCCGGGAGCACTGCTGGAAGGGGCGAGTGGTGCGGAGCAGAAGCGGCTGGCCGTCGAGCGAGGCGAACATTTTGTCCCTGTCGCCCATCCTTTCGCTTTTCCCGGCGGCAACAATTATGGCGCCGACTTTTTCCTTTTTGCCTGCCATCATAGCCATTTTGAGTTTAGCATATTGGCGCTTGATTTCAAATAGTGCTACAATTCTTCATTAGGAGAATGAGGATGACGGTTGACAAGTACGCTACCAGAAGGTATGACATAGATAGTGAGGAAGCCATCGATGTGGCGGTTCTGGAGGCGATTCCCTTTCAGTTCACGGAGTCGGCCACGGAAGTCGTCTACGAGACGGATGAGTTCACCTTCGTCTGCCCCTGGACCGGGCTGCCCGATTTTGCCCGGTTAACCATTCGTTATGTGCCGGACAGCTTGCTCGTCGAGCTGAAATCGCTGAAGTATTACCTTACTTCATATCGCAATGTCGGCATTTTGCAGGAACATGCTGTCAACCGCGTACTGCAGGACCTGGTACAGCTTTTGAAACCCGTCTCCATGGCCGTGGAGGCGGAATACCGGGAGAGGGGCGGGTTGAAAACAAGAGCCACCGCCCGATACGGTAAAGATACAGGCAAGGAGGTCGCAGATGAAAGTCAGCAAGGTTAAGGATACCCCGCCCAAGGAAGGGCATGGCGGTGCGGTGATGCACGAGGTTATCACCGACAAAGACGGCGCACCCAACTTCGCCATGCGTGTCATTGAAGTTAAGTCCG
Organism: uncultured Dehalococcoidaceae bacterium; assembly: GCA_964346525.1. Taxonomy (GTDB): domain Bacteria; phylum Chloroflexota; class Dehalococcoidia; order Dehalococcoidales; family RBG-16-60-22; genus E44-bin89. The sequence continues at coordinate 879 of CAYFVI010000178.1, read as the reverse complement.
GTTCCTCCACGCCATCCCATAATCATCCCTGGGAGCATGAGGTGCTGATACTTTCCGGCCGTGCCATAGTTAAAGGGGAGAAAGGGGAGGCGGAAATCTCCAAGGACAGCGTCGTCTATATCCCTCCCAACGAGCACCACACCTTTGAGAGCGTCGGGGATGAGCCGCTCCGCTTTGTCTGAGTCATCCCTCACACCCGCTAAGTTTTAGCGGGCAAAAAAAGGTCATACTACCAGCGTATCGCTCTTGAGGACGATGCGTATTTCCCATTATTTCCCGCCTTTAGTAATACAAATATTTTTGCGCATTTACTCAATTACGCACCTACTTAATTGCTCAAAAGAGTATTGACGCAATTGCGCACTTGCGTTATAATACAACAGATGCCGATTATATGCATTGCCAACCAGAAAGGCGGCGTGGGCAAGACGACCACGGTGGCCGCGCTCGCCGAGGGCTTGAGCGAGCATGGGAAACGCGTCCTCCTCATTGACTGGGACCCGCAGGCCTGCCTCACCATAAGCATGGGGCTCAATCCAGATAACCTGAAGCGCACCGGATATGATGTTCTGGCTGCGGTCATCAGTGGCCAAAGGGGCACCAAAATAAAAGACGTGATTTCCCCTACCGGTGACCCGAATATCTATATTGCACCCTCCAATACTGAGCTGGCGAAGGCGCAGCTTGACCTGGTGGATGCGGCGGACCGGGAAACGGTGCTAAAGGAAATGCTGCGGGGAGTACGACACTCGTATGACTATATCCTTATCGACTGCCTGCCCAGTCTGGGGCTGCTGACCATCAATGCCCTGACCGTTGCCGATGAAGTTATTATCCCGCTGCAGGCCGACTTTCTGGCCATGAAGGGGCTGGTGCGCC
>CAYFVI010000177.1:0-17110 GCA_964346525.1 uncultured Dehalococcoidaceae bacterium | reverse complement strand
CTTTTATTCCAGTGATGAAACTCGTCGGGAGAAAGCCCGGGCGAGGCCGGGTTGCCTCCAACCTCGTTGAGCGAGATAAGGCGATTGAAGCAGTAGAGGGCCGTATCTTCAAAGCCCTTGGCCATAACGGCGCCGGTGAGCTGCTGCCAGCGTCGGATGAATTCCAGCCAGGCGTTTTTGCGTTCTGGGGAAAGGTTAGAGGGGAACGGCAAAAAGAGCCGCTCCTCCAGAAAAGAGAGCGCGTTTTGGGATAAACCCGGATGGTACCCCCGGGCCTGCTTGAAGGCTGCCTCCAGATGGTGCCGGTCTCTCTGGGTTAGGGATGGGGGCCTGATATATGTCCGGTATACCGGCAGGCACGCGGTCACGGTGGTCAAAGCCTCGGTGAGCTGCATACTGGAAAGTCGTGCTTCAGGTTTATCTTTTTGCGCAATCTGATAAAGGCGGTTCCCCCGCTCTTTCATCTCTGCAGTGAACAGTTCCTCTATCACCTGCTTCTTTTTCTCATATACGATGCGGTGGAAGTCCTGCTCCACACCGGTGAAGCGGCGGTAGACTTCGTCCAGCTGTTTTGCTCCGTTGCGGTCTACAAAAAGGGAATTGACCTGATTGAGGAAATCGTAGCCGGTGGTGCCGTGAGTACGCCAGTTGGCGGGCAGCTCTTCACCAGCGGAGAGGATTTTCTCCACAACCACATAGAGGGGAGGGCTTTCTGGCGGTTTGGCTGTCCCTGCTGCATAGTGCTGGAGACGGGCAAGGTACTGTGCGGGGCGAGCAAGGCCGTCGATATGGTCAACCCGCAGTCCGGTCACGCTGCCATCCCGGACCAGTTTCATAACCAGCGCGTGCGTCTCGCGGAAAACGCCCCGGTCTTCCACCCTCATGCCTATAAGGTCGCTTATATCGAAAAAGCGCCGGTAGTTGATTTCGTTCAGGCCGGTGCGCCAGAAGGCGAGGCGGTAGACCTGCTCATTAAGCAACTCATCGAGCCCAGGTTTGCCCTCCTCGCTGTTGAAGAAGGCCACACTCTCCCTGATGGCGGTTTCCAGCGCCGGTGATTCCCCGAGCCGCCGCGAAAATTCTTTCTTCAGCGCCTGACGCTTCCGATATTGCCTGGAGGATTTTTGACTGTTCCGCCCGCCGGGAGATGGCAATCTTTCCAGACTATGGATAATTTGGCGCAGCGTCTTTATCTCGGGGCTATCGCCGCCGAATTTCGGCTCCAGCAGTTGCAGGCTATGTGAAAGAACAAGGCGGCAGGACTTTATTTCCAGCGGTAGCGTGGTATCTCCACATCTGATGCTGAACCCGGCGTCAGCCAGCGCAAGCGTTATGCTTCCGTCCCTGATGGCCAGAGGGTACGGGCGGTCCAGAACGGGAAGGACTACCCTTTCACCGGGAGCGGTATCAAAAAAATCGGCATAGGGCGAAATAGCGCCGTTTTCCAGAAAGTCCGTCCACCAGTGATTCTCCGGACTGGCCGCCATGTGATTGGGAACGATATCCACCAGCAGGCCCATGCCCTGCTGTCTCAGATGTTGGACGAGGTTTTCCAGATTCCTGTCGCTGCCCAGTTCTGGATTGAGGCAGCTGGGGTCTACCACATCGTACCCGTGGAGGCTTCCGGCCCTTGCCTTCAAGATAGGGGAAAGGTAAAGGTCTGAAATGCCCAGCTTTTTCAGGTAAGGTACGAGTTTCAGGGCATCGGTGAAAGGAAAGGCATGGTTCAGTTGCAGCCGGTAGGTCGCAGCCGGTATGCGTGCGCCGGTCATTTATGCGCCTCTGACCAGAAGCTGCTCCCCGAGGTCGTGGAAAGCAGCCAGCCAGGCTCTGGCCGCCTCATCCCCGCCATCGGCCCGCTGCTGTTGGGCCGGAAGAGTGTTTCGGAGTATCTCGTAGTACTGGTTCTGCGTCTGCCACAGGTCAACGGTAAAGGGCATGGAGCGGGCAAGGGCGACGGCAGCAACGAGCTCCTGCAGCCTGGTGGTGTCTTCTGGCGCCCGGATGAATGCTGCCATCATGCCCTCAAGCGAAACCTTGAAGTCATAAGCCAGCCCATCCATATCCAGGTCCACCTGCCAGGAAGCGGCGGTATTCACCAGGGTTTTGATGGTTTCGATTTCCAGAGGGTCGCTTTTCAGTGCCCGGTGCAGGTCGATATTCAAAACGAGCTCGGCGGCGGAGTGGAAGGCCCTGGGCACCGGCCCTCCGATATCGGTGAGAAAGCGCATGGCGGGGAAGTGGTTTTCATAGAGCTGGCGATAGGCGGACTCGATCTCGGAAATCGTTGACTCCAGGATATAGCCCAGTACCTTGCGTTGCTCATCGCGGAAAAGAGAGCGCAGCGAATAGGTGGAACTGCCGAAGTGCCTGTCCAGCAGTCGGATGGCCTCGGGAAAGTCGCCGGCATTGCAGGTCTGTATTGTTTCCTGGACCATCGTCTGGTATGCTTCCTCGCCCTGGTAGTGCCGCACGCCGGCATTGAGATTATGGCCGCCGAAATGGAGCACGCCGAAGCTGATTGTGGCCTGTTCCTGCGTTATCCCGGAGGTAACTCTGGCCCTGCCCACGGCGAGCCGGGTCTTACCGCAATCAGTGGTCTGGTAGTCCTCGGTGTTTATCAAGTAGCAAAATGTCTTCGTCTCCTGGCCGTAGCTTTCAAAAAGCGAGCTTATAGCATAGTGAGCGGTAACCTTGATGAGGTCAACCATGGCCGGCCTGACGAACGCCTCGTAGATGCGGCGCCCATCGCCCATATCGCGGACGTTGCTCTTCGCCTTCTCCAGAATGGATAGAAATTTCTCTTCCGTATCATCGCCGAAAAGCTCCTGGGCCAGCTGCACCACCCGTCCGGCATACTGGATAACCTGCACCGTCTCGATACCGGAGAGGTCATCGAAGAACCAGCCGCAGCTGGTATACATGAGCATGGCGTGGCGCTGAAGCTCAAGCAACTTGAGAGCTGTCACCCGCTCTGTTTCGTTCAGCTCGCGAACCGCCTGCTGGCGGAAAAATTGCTGCACGTTTTCCGGGGAGCGGTCAAGGATGACACCTATATAGGCATCTCTGGATGTCCACGGGTCTTGGAGCAGCTCTCCCGCTTTCCCTTCGTACAGGGGCATCATGGTATCCCTTAGCCAGTCCATCGCCTCGCGCAGGGGGGCACGCCACGCCTGGTTCCACTTGTGGTGACCGCCGGAGCTATCCCCGCAATCGCTCCGCCATCGTTCAACGCCGTGGGAGCAGCTCCAGGAGGTATTTTCAATTATCTCCACCTCGTGGGTGGGGGGATGCTTTTCCAGGAATTCCCCGTAGTTGGTTATTCTGGCCAAATTTTTCTCCTCTATGTAGTTGAGAGCATAGGCAAGTGCCATATCGGCGAAGCGGTGATGGTGGCCGTAAGTCTCGCCGTCGGTGGCGATGTGCACCAGTTGCGGCCAGTTGCGCTTTTCGGAAAAAGCTGCCGTCAGGAGATTGGCGAAATTCTCACCGCTGCTTAAAATCCCCTCAAAGGCTACGTTGCGGGAGGTAGGGCCATCATAGAAGAAGAGGTGGAAAGTTCTGCCTGAAGGCAGGTTGACAAGATAGGCCATGGTCGGGTCAATTTGGCCACCACTCACATCGGTCCAGGCTTCGCTGCCCAAAGGACGCACTCGCCCAGCCTGGTGGGGAGCGAGGGCGGTGAATTTCAGTCCCATCTCGGCCATGATATCCAGGGTCTCCATGTCCACTGCCGTTTCCGGCAGCCACATTCCCTCCGGCTTTCGGCCGAAGCGTCGCTCGAAGTCTGCCAGTCCCCACCGGACCTGGGTATATTTATCCCTGCGATTGGCCAGCGGCATTATCATATGGCTGTAGGCCTGGGCCAGAGCTGAGCCGTGCCCGGAGAATTTCTGCTGGCTTTCTTTATCCGCGTCAAGTATGGACTGATAGGCCTCCGGAGCACGCTCTTCCAGCCAGGAAAGCAGCGTCGGCCCGAAATTGAAGCTGATTCTGGTGTAGTTATTGACAATCCTGGTGATGTAGCCCTCGCTATCGAGGATGCGGGAAACCCCGTTGGGCGCGTAGCATTCGCTGGTGATGCGCTCGTTCCAGTCGTGGAAAGGATAGGCTGAGTCCTGAAGCTCCACGTATTCCAGCCAGGCGTTTTCCCGCGGTGGCTGGTAAAAATGACCGTGTACGCAGATGTATCTTTCCATTATATTTCTCTATTTCTCCTTGACCAGTAGCACCGTTGATGCTGGCACGACCGGGATGATGTTTTCACCCCCGGACTGTAACGTTTCCGGGGTTCGGCTGCCACTGCCACCCCACGCCACCTCCGCCGAATCCAAATGCTTCCGCCACCTTCCCTCCGGCATCGGCAGGCCCGCCACGGACCCGTCCTTCCCGCAGTTATAAACTATAGCGGCTTCGCTCTCCCCCTGCCAGCGGTGCAGAAAGAGGATTCTGGCCTTCTCATCGATGGATACCTTCATAGCTTTCTTGTTCAGGCTGCGCAGGGCAGGTACCTCCCGGCGCAGGCGGATAAGCTCTCGATAATAAGTATATAGTATCCGGTGTTCGCCTTCATAGCGCAGGTGGTGATTTAGAACAGCGCGCTGAAAAGTCGCCTCATCCTGCGGGTCGGGTATCTCGCCCTGCCAGCGGAAGGCGCTGAACTCCTCGCGCCGGCCTTTACGTACCGCCTCAATCAGGGCCGGCTCCGAGTGGCTGATGAAGTAAGGGAAGGGCGCTGTCTCACCATATTCCTCGCCCATGAAGACGAGGGGAACGAAGGGCGAAAGCAAATAGAGGGCGGCGGCCAGCTTCAGTTTCTCAAAAGAGACCAGACCGTTCAGGCGGCCACCCTGAGCGCGATTGCCCACCTGGTCGTGGTTCTGAATGAAGACGACGAAGCGCCGGGCGGGGATGTCTTTTGAGGATGTACCGTGCCGACGCCTGCGGTAAGCGGAATACTCTCTGGAATAAATGAACCCTTCTTCAAAAGCTTTAACCAGCTGGCGAAATTCCCCGTAATCCTGATAGTAGCCAGTTTTCTCTCCGGTGAGCAGGGCATGAACCGCGTGGTGAAAGTCATCGTTCCACTGGGCATCAAGGCCATAGCCCCCTTCCGTGACATCGCGGATAAGCCGCGCGTCATTGGCAGCGCTCTCCCCAATGAGATACACTTTCCGTTTCAGGTTTTCTGCCTCTCTGTGTATCGTGCCTGCCAGCTCCTCAATGAAGGTGAAGGGAGAATTGTCGTATATGGCGTGGAGGGCGTCCAGCCTCAGGGCGTCAATGTGGAACTCACGTATCCAGTAAAGGGCATTTTCGATGAAGAAACGGCGTATCTCGTCGCTATCGGGCCCGTCAAAGTTTAGGGCCTGCCCCCACGGCGTCTGGTAGCGCCCGGTGAAGTACGGCCCGAAATCGGCAAGGTAATTTCCTTCCGGCCCGAGGTGGTTATAGACCACGTCCAGAATGACGGCCATTCCCTGGCGGTGGCAGGCGTCAACGAGCTGCTTCAAGCCCTCAGGGCCGCCATAAGAGTCCTGCACGGCAAAGGGGTACACTCCGTCATAGCCCCAGTTGCGGTTTCCTGGAAACTGTGCCACCGGCATAAGCTCCAGCGCTGTAATACCAAGTTCCCTGAGCATATCGAGGTGGGGGATGATGGCGGCGAAGTTGCCTTCTGCGGTGAACGTTCCCGTATGCAGCTCGTAGATGATATAGTCCTCAAGCGGTATCCCGGCCCAGCTTTCATCCCGCCAGAAGAAATTGCTGTCCATCACCCGGGAGGGGCCATGGACACCCTGCGGCTGGAATCTGGAGGCAGGGTCAGGGCGCTCAACCTTGCCATCGAGGCGGTAGAAGTAGAGGCTACCGGGCGCTACATTTTCGGCGACGGTGTGGTGGTAGCCCAGGCTACCTTTCTTCAAGGAAATCAGGCCCTCTTCGGGCGCGGTAATATGGACTTCAACCCCGTCCACAGATGGCGCCCAGACGACGAACCGACAGCGGCCATCGCCGAGATAGGTTGCGCCAAGACTGCCCGGCTCTTTCATTTCCCTCGTTTCCATGGTCTGAAGAAAAGGGCAGCCAGCGGCGGAAGGGTTATGGTGATGGAATAGGGACGGCCGTGGCAGCCCTGCGCTGAGGCCACCAGGCTCTTCGGGTTTCCCTGGCCGCTGCCGCCGTATTCAGCGGCGTCGCTGTTCAGTATCTCAACCCACCGGCCGCCAAAGGGAACGCCCACTTTATACCGGGGATGCGGAGTGGGGGTGAAATTGAACACCACGAGGACAGGGGTGTCACCTGACTGCCCCCGCCGTATAAAGCTGATGGTGCTCTGCAGGGCATCGGCAGTATCAACCCATTCAAAACCAGCCTGTTCGCAGTCAAGCTCGTGCAACGCTGGTTCATTGCGGTATATGCTGTTAAGCGCCTGCACCCACTTCTGAACGGCGGCGTGCCGGTCATAGTCCAGCAGGTACCAGTCGAGGCTGCCGTCGTGGCGCCACTCGCTCCACTGTCCGAACTCGCCGCCCATAAAGAGCAGCTTCTTTGCCGGCTGGGCATACATATAACCAAGGAGTAGCCTGAGGTTGGCCAGCTTCCGCCAGTCATCCCCAGGCATCTTGCCGAGGAGGGAGCCTTTTCCGTAGACCACCTCATCGTGGGAGAGGGGCAGAATGAAATTTTCACTGAAGGCGTATAACGTGCGGAAGGTGAGGTCATTGTGGTGGTATTTGCGATGGATGGGGTCCCGGCGCATGTACTGCAAGGTATCATGCATCCAGCCCATATCCCACTTCAAGCCGAAGCCGAGTCCGCCGAGATAGGTCGGCCGGGATACCATGGGCCAGGCGGTGGACTCTTCGGCGACGGTCTGCACGTCGGGAAAGTTCCGGTATATCTCTTCATTGAGCTTGCGCAGGAAATCGAGGGCCTCCAGGTTCTCCCGACCCCCGTACTGGTTCGGGAGCCACTCTCCTTTTTTGCGTGAGTAATCGAGGTAGAGCATGGAGGCGACAGCGTCCACGCGCAGTCCGTCAACGTGGTATTTATCCAGCCAGTAAAGGGCGTTGCTGATGAGGAAGTTGCGTACCTCGCTGCGCCCGTAGTTAAAGATATAGCTGTTCCAGTCGGGGTGAAAACCCTTCCTCATATCGGCGTGTTCAAACAGGTGTGTGCCATCGAAAAAGCCCAGCCCGTGCTCATCGGTGGGAAAATGGGAGGGCACCCAGTCCAGAATGACGCCGATGCCCTGCCGGTGCAGGTAGTCAATCAGATACATGAAGTCCTGCGGGGTCCCATAGCGACTGGAGGGGGCGAAGTAACCGGTTATCTGGTAGCCCCACGAGCCGAAGAAGGGGTGTTCCATTACCGGCAGGAATTCCACATGGGTAAACCCCGTCTTATTTACGTAATCGGCCAGAAGCGGCGCCAGTTCGCGGTATGAGAGCGACCGGTAATTTTCGGCAGGCACCCTGCGCCAGGAGCCAAGGTGCACTTCGTAGACGGAGATGGGGGCAGAAAGCGCATTTCGTCCGTGCCGCTCTGCCATCCATTCTCCATCCTGCCAGGAGTACTCCAGGTCCCAGGTAACACACGCGGTCTTGGGTGGGACTTCGGTGAAAATAGCAAACGGGTCAGCCTTGTCAATCTGGTATCCCTTGTGGCGGGAGACAACATGGTACTTGTAAAGGCTGCCCCTGCCCAGCCTGGGAATAAATCCCTCCCATATGCCGGACTGCCCGCGGGGTCTCAGCAGGTGATTGGCACTGTTCCAGTCGTTGAAATCGCCGACGACAGAGACCTGCCGGGCATCCGGTGCCCATACGGCAAAATATGTGCCCGGCTCAGCACCGGAGGTGACTGGATGTGCGCCCAGCTTCTCATAAAGCCGGTAGTGCGAGCCTTCGTTGAATAGATAGAGGTCGTCATCGGAAAGAAGTGTCGTTTCATAGGACACCCCTCCGGTAGTCTTAGACCTCGTTTGCGGCTCCTTCCGTTTCATTGCCGCGGTTCCTCTCTCCTTCGGATTTGGTTCACCATATGCAGTGTAGCAACTACCCGGGGCATCTGGCAAAGTTCGTCGAGGCGGTAGTGGGCCTTGTGACGCCAGTTGGGGTAGATATCATCAATGGTGCCCGGTATGTTCTGCGGTCTGGTCTCAAGCCAGAGGTCTTCCAGGTTAACCATCACCATCTGGGCATCGCTGGCGCTCAAAAACGCCAGACAGGCTTGCAGGACTCCTTCAGCGCTGGCCGGGGATTCATCCAGAAAACCCTTTTCCTGTAAAAGTCTGACCAGCGCTTTTTTCTTTTCCTCCCAGAGTTTTTTCTCGCGGTCGGCGGCCTCTTTCCCCAGAAGACCGAGGTCTGCCCTTCGCGCTATGTCCCACCCTCTCCAGACGGCGGCAAAGGGAAACATATCGTGGGTGTTGAGGCTGGCGATGGAGTTAGCGGGAATGGGCTTGAGGATTTTCCCCGCGCCAGCGAAGGCGAGCTCATAGTGCATAACGTACATGCGGTGGACACCATGCTTTCTCATCGCTGGTCGGACATAGTGAGGCACCGTGCCCAGGTCCTCCCCGACGATGACCGTCCGGCTGCGGTGGGACTCAAGGGATAAAATGGCATAGAGCTCATCGGGGTCGTAACGCACGTATGTACCCTCGCTGGCAGCCATGCCTTCCGGTATGCAGAAGAGGCGGTGCAGCCCCATGACATGGTCAAGGCGCAGCACGCCGGCGGACTTGAGGTGATGACGCAGGTAGGCAATGAAGTAGCGATAGCCCTGCTCCCGTATCCTTTCCGGGTGCAACGGCGGGAAGCCCCAGTTCTGTCCTCTGGTGAAAACGGTATCCGGAGGCGCTCCAGCAGAGATGTCAGAAAGGAAAGCTTCACGCTCCCGCCAGACGTCATAGCCATTGGGGTGAATGCCAAGCGGGAGGTCCAGGTACAGCGCCACGTTGCTGGCCTGTGCTGCTTTCAGCAGGCTATTCATCTGTTCCTGTATCAGCCACTGCGTGTAGAGATAGTAACGTTTTGCCGACTCATCATAATCGCCTTCTTTGATAACACCGTTATAGAGCGGTTGAGGCCACGTTTGCCACGAGGACCCATACCGTTCTCTGGCGGCACGGAATCGGGCGTAGTCCTTAACCACCGGGTTGGTTTTAACGAAGCGGAAAAGCGCGTCGCGACGCTTTGAGGGCGTGGCCAAAAGGCACTGACATAGCTCTGCCAGAATCTGCCGTTTCCTTATCATAATGCGGCGGTAATCCACCTCAGGGGCAGCACGCATCGCCTCAATATCTCTCTGAAACGATGCTGAGGCGAGAAGGTCCTGGGCTCCGGGGCAGCTTTCCAGCTCCGGGATGCTCGTAATATCGAGGTAAAACTCGTTCCAGAGGAGCCGGCTGGCCGGAATGTATGGGCTTGGCTCTGTGGTATCGTCAAGAAAAGCCGCCAGCATGGGTAGCATACCGACCATATTCCCTCCCATATCACCCAGCCAGGAAATGAGTGTCTGAAGGGCGGAAAGGTCGCCGCTGCCCCAGCCCCTTTCTGCGGTGAGGGCATACAGGGGCGCGAAAATGCCCCACCACCGATGTGTTTCCTCTTCAGGAGGGGAATAAAACCTGGCGGGGGCGGAAATTACCAGGGTCTCCGCTGTTACTCCTTTGCTTCGGACTGAAAACCGGTGGTATCCGGGTGGTAAAACCTCTTTCCAGTGCAGTTCTTTTACCTCGTATTTCACCCCCTCTATTTCGGCCATTTCCAGCGTCTTGAGTTCGCGGCCAGGGCATGACCATTCCTTGTGACCCCCGTCCTCTGTCGTCAGATGGCAGCTTAAATTGACTTCTGATTTAGAGGAAGGAAGTCGCAAACTGAGAGAGGAGAGGTTGCCATTCCAGGTCACGGTAACCGGCTTAAGGGCGCGCTGCCAGAGCCCTGTTCTTCGCTCCCGCAGGGCTGATGGGACATCTTCCAGCTTTTCCAGAGGCGCCCCCAGGGCTTTCAGGATGGAAAGCAGCGTGTCCGCGGAGGCCGGCTGGCGTTGGTGAAGAACGTTGTAGTATGACGTTTGCACGCCGTAGAAAGAGGCAAGTTCATGGAGAGGCCTCATAACCGCACCCATCTCACTCCTCAGCTTCCAGTATCTGTAGGACGCCTTGAAGTGGCAGATTAACCCAATCTGGCCGGTTGTTCAGTTCGTAGTCTATCTCGTAAAGGGCTTTCTCTATGAGGTACGCATCCAGGAGAGTTTTTTTGCCTTCCTTGGATGCTGGCAGTATCGGTAGGTTAGAAATAAGGTCCAGATAAGCTTTGAGAAACGCCACCGATACCCACAGGTACCAGACTTTAGACCATTCCTCCAGTATGGGCAGGTCTTCCTCTCGAAGGACGGTGTCTGCCCGGCCACGCAGCGCAGCGTAGGCGGCGTAATGGAAAGAGCGTATCATGCCCGCCACGTCCCTGAGGGGGGAGCGCTTGATGCGTCGTTCGGTGAGATAGCGCGCGGGTTCGCCTTCGAAGTCAATGATGACGAAGTCATCGCCTGTGTAGAGCACCTGTCCCAGGTGGTAGTCACCGTGGCAGCGGATGCGCATGCCCGTGATGCCTTGCCTGGTGATTCCCCGGAAACGCTGGATAATGGTGCTTTCCTCATCGAGAATCTTCTTGGCCATAGGCTTGGTATCATCTGGCAGCTTTGGCAACCGCTGCTGCAGGAGGCGTAACACCCGATTGGTGTAACTTCTCATGGAATGGAAAAGGGAACGCTGGTAGCCGAGGGTAAATGGCTCTGGAGTGAACCGGGTGTCAACACTGGCTGATGCCAGCATTAGATGCAGCTCGGCAGTACGCTGCGCCAGAAGCTGCGCCGAGGCAAAGAAAGGGCCAATAGTTTCCTCTACTGATGTCGGTATGCTCATTTCCATGATATCCAGTAAAGAACCTTTTATAAGCGGCGGCGATTCTATTCCCGGATGAGCAAGTACCCGGTCGAAGAAAAAACCGAGCTCATCCAGAGTATAGCGCCAGGCGTCGCCCTCGTTGGGTATATAGCCGTGAAGTATACCGAGCGTCACCGGTTCCGGGATGAACCGGCTGTGGTATTCAAGGGCACCAGCCACCGGAGGCGCATTGGGGAAAGAAGCTTTCTCGGTGAGAAACCGGCCCACCTCAAGTTCCGGGCTGGTTCCTTCTTCCATGCGGCGGAACAGTTTTAACATAAAGTGGTCACCGTACATGATTGAGGTATTGGTCTGCTCTGTCTTGAGTATAGTCTGAGACAGAGATTCCGTAGCTGGTCCCAGCAATTTTGGGAAAGCACGGGTTGGGAAGGCCACTATCCTTCCTTTCTGCCCTTTCCAGCGTCGGCGCCGGGCTATGGCCTCAAGAAAAGCAGCGGTGAAATCGTTCTCTATAAGGGCATCGAAGATGATGCCTTCGCTTTTCTCACCTTTGCGCCTTAACTCTACCCGTGCCATAACAGCCTGCGGCGCTTCATTGGCTATTTCATTGGCCCGTTCTCCGGAGGCGAAAGCGATGGGGATAACGTAGGTTTCAGGTTCGCCTTCTGTGTACTCTACGTTCAGGAAAATAAACTGGGCGCTGGAACCATCGAACGGTATGCTGACGAAGTCTCTCAGGCTTGCCGTGCGGGGTTGGCGTGCCTTGCCGCCAAACCAGCGCCTCTGCCGCATATGGCTGAGCAGCACCGTGGACAAAAAAGGTCGGGTTTCACGATTGAGCAGGTCCGTCCAGTCTCCCTTGATGCGTAGCACGGGAACAGAAAGCTCGGCCGGCGTCGCTGCCGGGCTCACCTCAATCGGCTGTCTCGGTTCCAGGGAAAACCAGTAGAAGGCGAAAGGGCCTAAAGTGAGAGGGTACGGGGAATCACCAATGATGGGGAATTCAGACTGCCCAAAAGCTTCCACAGGTATTCTGCCCCCATCTGCAGCCAGGTCAAGGTTGACATGCTGTGCTAACCGGGAGAGGTTGGCCACCACCAGAACGGTTTCTTCCTGAAAGCGGCGGGTAAAGGCCAGAACCTTTCTGTTATCAGCCGATACAAACTCCAGACTGCCCCGCCCGAGGGCCTGGAACCGTTTCCTCTGAGCGATCAGGCGCTTAGTCCACCAGAGCAGGGAATCGGTGTTGTTCTGCTGGTTCTCCACGTTGATTGCCTGGTAGTGATACTCAGGATCGATAATCGGTGGCAGGTAGAGACGCTGGGGATTGGCGTTGGAGAAGCCAGCATTCTTCTCCGGGCTCCACTGCATCGGGGTGCGGACGCCGTTGCGGTCGCCGAGGTAGAAGTTGTCCCCCATGCCGATTTCGTCCCCGTAATAGAGCACCGGAGTGCCGGGAAGCGAAAATAAAAGCCCGTTCATTAATTCTATTTTGCGACGGTCATTGTTGAGCAGGGGGGCGAGCCGGCGCCTTATGCCCAGATTTACTCTTGCCTGATAGTCAAAGGCGTAAACCCGGTACATGTAGTCCCGCTCCTCGTCGGTTACCATCTCAAGCGTGAGTTCATCGTGGTTGCGCAGGAACAGAGCCCACTGACAGTTATCGGGAATGGCCGGCGTATGCTGCAGGATATCAATGATGGGAAAGCGGTCCTCAAGTCGAATGGCCATGAACAGACGTGGCATCAGCGGGAAATGGTATGCCATGTGGCACTCATCTCCATCACCAAAGTAAGCTATCGCGTCCTCTGCCCACTGGTTAGCCTCCGCCAGCAACATGCGGTTCTGGAATTGCTGGTCAATCTGGCGGCGCAAATTTTTCAGGAAGGCGTGTGTCTCCTCGAGGTTCTCGCAGTTTGTCCCTTCTCGCTCGAAGAGATAAGGCACAGCATCAAGGCGCAGCCCAGACACTCCCATATTCAGCCAGAAATTGACTGCTCTTATAAGAGCCCTCTGGACTTGCGGGTTATCATAGTTCAGGTCGGGCTGGTGAGAGTAAAAGCGGTGCCAGTAATAGGCTCTGGCAATGGGGTCAAAGGACCAGTTTGATGACTCAAAATCCTTGAAAATAATCCGCGCGTCCTTATATTTATCCAGTGAATCGCTCCAGACATAGAAGTCACGGAAGCGGCTTCTCTTCTTGGCGCGTCGTGCTCGCTGGAACCACGCGTGCTGGTCAGAGGTGTGGTTGAGCACGAGCTCGGTAATGACGCGCAGACCGCGAGCATCGGCCTCTCGTAGGAAAAGCCTGAAATCCCGTATCGTCCCATATACGTGCTGGATATCGGTGTAGCTGGAAATGTCATAGCCGTCATCTTTGAGAGGAGACGGATAGAAAGGAAGAAGCCAGATGGCAGTAATCCCCAGGTCCTGTAGATAATTGAGCTTCTCGGTGAGCCCGGGAAAATCGCCTATGCCATCTCCATCGCTATCGAAGAAAGCACGGAGATGGAGCTCATATATGATGGCGTCCTTATACCAGAAAGGGTCACTATCCTGCCAGAAATATTCTTGGGCTCTGGGTGACATTTTACATTACCCTCGCTTTCTCCGACCCCGCTTTTCCAGGCGGAAAATATGGGCCGGCAGTTTCTCAGGACTGAGTTCCACGTAGTTGCGCGATCCCTTCCATGTGTAAGTGGCGTTATCAAGGAGGTCATGTACCTGATATTCTTGGTTCTGAGGAAGCCCCAGCTCATCGAGAGGGAGGGTTACCCATCCCGATTGCTTGTATCGGTAGTCCAGGTTCACCACGACCAACACTGCGTTGGAGCAATCTTGAGTGCACTTGCTGTAGCAGATAAGCTGGTCATTGTCCACAGCATGAAAGCGTAGGCTATGGTCGCTCTGGAGCGCTGGGTTTTCCCGGCGAGCTTTGTTCACCAGCTTTAAAATATGCTTCAGGCTGTCCGGCCGCTCGATGTCCCAGTGTTTGATTTCATATTTTTCCGATTCCAGATATTCCTCGCTTACGGTGTCCCTGCGGCGGTTTTCGCAGAGCTCAAAGGCGGGCCCGTAAATTCCATAATTTGCCCCGAGGGTGGCGGCCAGGACCAGCCTGGTTATGAAAGCAGGCCTGTCTCCGTCGCGGAGGTAATCACTCAGAATATCGGGGGTGTTTGGCCAGAGATTGGGGCGGTAGAACTCCCTCACCGCTGTCTGTGTCAGTTCGGTGAAGTACTGCTCCAGCTCCCATTTTACGTTGCGCCAGGTGAAGTATGTATAGGACTGACTGAAACCGAGTTTGGCCAGATGGTACATGATTTTGGGACGGGTAAACGCTTCAGACAGAAAGATGACATCGGGGTGGTCATCTTTTATACTGCCGATTAACCACTCCCAGAACGCAAAGGGTTTGGTGTGGGGATTGTCGACGCGGAAGACGCGCACGCCGTTATCTATCCAGAACAGCACCACGCTTTTGAGCTCCTCCCAGAGTTCCTGCCACTTTTCTGACACAAACTCCAGAGGATAGATATCCTGATATTTTTTCGGCGGATTTTCCGCGTACTGAATGGTGCCATCGGGGCGCCACCGGAACCATCCCGGATGCTCTCTGACATAGGGATGGTCGGGAGAACACTGAAAGGCTATATCAAGCGCAACTTCAATGCCGTAATCTCTGGTCTTATGGACCAGTTTCTGGAAGTCATGCAGTGTTCCCAGCTGTGGATGGATGGCTTTATGTCCCCCTTCCTCGGAGCCTATGGCCCAGGGAGTCCCGGGGTCATCCGGGGCTGCGGTGAGGGCGTTGTTCTTTCCCTTGCGGTTGGTGTGTCCGATGGGATGGATGGGTGGCAGGTAGAGAACATCGAACCCCATCTCCGCAATGTAAGGAAGGCGGTCTTCACAATCCCTGAATGTCCCGTGCCGGTTCGGTTTCAGGGCACAGGAGCGGGGAAACATCTCGTACCACGAACTGAAACGTGCTTTTTCTCGATCAATGGTTACCACTAATTCCTTTGGGTAGGTAACGGCAAATCGTCGATCAGCGTAACGCTTCATAATCCCGTCCACCGCTTCGCTCAGCGCCAGTCGCACTTTTTCTTTACGCGTAATCCGCTTCGACTGCAGGGTGTCTATCCACTCTGTCATTAGCCTGCTGTCCTGACCGGAGGCTTTTGGCTGCGCCTCCGCAAATATATTGGCGCCAACCAGAAGATTGACCTCAATGTCCTTCTGATGGGCATCCACGCGTTTGACCAGGTCCTGGCGCCATGATTTGAAATTATCAACCCAGGCCATTATGGTATATCGGTAACACCCGATTTCTTCGACAACGAAAGAGCCGCGCCATCGGTCGTTTACCAGGAATTGCATGGGCGTCTCGGTCCAGTTTGGCTCATCCTTCCTGCGGTGCAAGAGAAGGGCCGAAATGGATTCATGTCCATCGGCAAATATGTCTGCCTCAACCGTAACCTCCTCGCCAACCACGCGTTTGATGGGGAAGCGCCCCCCGTCAATTTCAGGCTGGACTCCTTCAATAATTACTCTTGTTCTGCCTTCTATGGTCTGCATAATGCGCCTCAATTTGTATACGGCTACATCACGATATTATACTATATATTGCCCCAATGCACCGAGGTCTGTTCCGTTTTGTTAGAGGAAGCAGCTTTACTAACTTGGCACGCAACGTGGCTTTTTGCTTCCTGAAAAGCCACTAAAGCTGACCTGAAGAATCTTCTTATGCAAGGCTCGCTTGCGGAGCGAAAGGCTTTTATCTGGAGCTTAGTAAAAGAGATTAAAGTCAACGGAGAAAGCGTACTCGTAATATATAAGTTAGCCCGACCGCCTGATCGAATCGTTGAGGATAGGGTAGGGGTTCTTTCTATTGTACAATATGGTAGCGGGGGTTGGATTCGAGGCGGACGAGAGGTCGGAGACTTGAATGAAGAGAATCACTAAATTTACCCTTTGGGGAGCTATCGGGTTTTTCATTGGCTGGGCTATTGGTGGAGTCTTGCTTGTTCTTGAAGAACCTTATCTCGGTTTCCCTATATCTGGTGCCATCGGCGGTGCGTCATTGGGTTTTGCATTAGAGGGCTGGAGAAAAGCTGGGGTTCTAGCACTAGCATGTGCCATCGGTTTCGGCATCGGTCTTCTTGCAGCATTTTTTATTGTTTTAACCGTTTGGGAACCCCCCGAGCATGTTGAAGGGCTCTTTCTTGGTGCAGTTGGAGGAACTGCAGGTGGGGCATCTTTGGGCCTAGCCTTGAGAAGCTGGGAAAAGGTTGGGCTGTTAGCTCTGGCTGGTGCCATTGGGTTTGGTGTCGCAGGGCAGATTAGCTGGGACCTATTTCGAGGTTCAGACGCAGCGGTGATAGGAGCAGTTATGAAAGTTGCTATATGGGGTATCTTTGGTGGCGCTTGTCTAGGAGCGACTCTAGGCTACCTGGAGAAAAGAAAAGCCGATTAGTCAGGTATAGTAAAAATAGAAAAGGTAAGGACTTAAAATCTTTGCCCTTATATCTTCTTGGAAGCGGAGGTTGGATTCAAATTTATTGCGTATAGCTCTCTCCCTTTTCCAATATGGCTTTTAAGTTCTCCCCCTCTTCTTTCATATGCCTTTTCACTCCGTCAATCTGCTTTCTACTCAGCTTTTTACCCAATGGCCCCATTCTTATATTAATTATAGCTGTGAAGATGCAGCCTCCATCATCAGTGGGCTCGATGACGAATTGATTTCTGGGAAACAGAATTGACAATGGGAATGGAGGCTTGTATGCAATTAGCCGGTTTGGGATCACCTTAGTGCCTATAAATTTGCCCTTATGCAATTTCCCATGTAGGTATTCTTCAAAATAGACGACAGAGCCCTCTTGAAATGGTTCTCCTTTAATCCAGTGCAGAACGAGGTGGTCAGGATGCCAAGCTTTGTAGCTCGCATTATCTTTTAGATTAGTGAGGAAATTAAAGACTTTCTCAGGTGGTGCTTCAATTTTAATTGAGTCAGTTAATATCATCTAAGACTTATATTAAAAAATGTTAAGGCGCAGTTCAAGCCCTGCAGCTTTGTTATTCATTGGTAGCGGGGGTTCGCTTCCTTTACTCACAAACTGGTCTATTAATCCTGCGATTACCGCAAGGAATCATAGCACGAAGAAATCGTTGCTGAGTATGCTAGGTCATAACCTTCCA
>CAYFVI010000176.1:0-3307 GCA_964346525.1 uncultured Dehalococcoidaceae bacterium | reverse complement strand
AGTCAAAGACTTTGCCGTTGCCTCAGCTATCAGTGGCATTGCCATTGCGGGTCTGGATGGCACGGTAACTTATGCGAACCCGGCCTGTCTCAGCCTGTGGGACTATGAAGAAAAAGAGGCACTTGGCAAGCATGCCACCTCCTTCTTTGCCGATAGAGATGAGGTTGAGGTGATATTGAAGGCAATTCTGGATGAGGGGGCATGGCAGGGCGAAATCAAGGCGAGGAGAAGAGACGGCTCGACTTTTGATGCGCAGGTCTCGGCAAACCTGGTTACCGATGCCAGTGGCGAACCTATCTGCATGATGGCTTCTTTTGTCGATATCACCGGGCGGAAAAAGCTCGAGCAGCTAAAGGACGAGTTTATCGGTCTCGTCTCTCATGAGTTGCGGACCCCCCTGACGGTAATCAGCGGATGTTTAAGTACTGTCCTTACCGAATGGGAGCGCCTGCCATCAGGCGAGGTGCAGCAACTCCTTAAAGATGCGGTTCTGGAAAGCGAGTCCCTGTCCCACCTGGTAGAAAACCTGCTGGAACTATCACGGTTCCAGGCCCAGCAATTAGCCCTTTATACGGAACCAACCGACGTCAGAACCCTGGTCAGAGAGGCACTCGCCAGGATAAAACGGCAGGCTACCTCGCACCAGTTCGTTACTTCTATCCCTGATGGGCTTCAGTTAATAGACGCCGACCCATTGAGAATTGAACGCATCCTCTATAATCTGCTGGAAAACGCCGCCAAGTATTCCCCGCCGGGAAGCCAGATAAAGATCTCGGTTACGCTGGAGCCAGAACGTCTGGTGTTAGGCGTCCAAGACCAGGGTGAGGGTTTGTCCCTAGGTGAGCAGGCCAGAATATTCAGTCCTTTCCAGCGACTGGAGAATGGCAGACCAGACCGGGTCAGGGGGACTGGGCTGGGTCTGATGGTCTGCCAGAGGCTGGGAGAAGCTCATGTCGGATAATTCTGGGTAAAGTCGGAACCGGGCAGCGGTTCCACATTTTACTTCACTCTGCCGCTGGAAATATCCGGATAGAGGTCACGGAGAGGAGAACAGTTAAAGAGGTTTTGGTATGTCCGACGAATCTGAAAAATCAAACGAGGTTGATATCACCAGGAAGACTTATGATGAGATTGCCGAGGACTACATGCGTCGCCTCAAAGACCCTTACCTGGGAGGGTCAGAGGCTTACCATAAGATGGCGATAGACAGGTTTGTGTCCTTGCTGCCGTCGCCGCAGGTTCGGGTACTGGATGTGGGCTGTGGCTTTGGACATGACTTCGGTTATTTCCGGGCAAAAAGGTTGAGTGTTTATGGCGTTGACTTATCCCGAAGCATGCTGATGTTAGCCCGGCATAACTTTCCTGAATTACCGCTATGTAACATGGATATGCGCTGGTTGAATTTCAAGCCAGAAAGCTTTGGAGGCGTATGGGCAGCACACTGTCTGTATCATATCCCCAAGCGGGATATATACCGGGTCATCAATGGTATAAAACACGTGTTGATGGCTCAGGGTGCCTTTTTCTGCAGCCTGAAGCTGGGTGAGGGGGAGGGGATTGACACCGGTCAGCAGGCGGTGAGCTATCCCGGGAAACCCCGTTTTTATGCCCTGTATACCGAAAAAGAGGCCAGGGAAATGCTGAGCGGTTTTGATATTGTGGTATGGGATGTCAAGCCGGAGATTTACTATGGCAGTGCCTGGCTGTATGGCTGGTTGAAGAAAGCCGGTTAAGAAACTGGCTCCTCAGGCATGGTACGGGAAAGATTTTTCAGGTTATCCAGGATTTCGTCAAAGTACGTTGCGCTCGTATTGATAACCTGCTGGTATTCTTTTATCAGTCCATTCATTTCCTGAATCAGCTTATCGTTTTTTTCGATGGCGGCCATGACCTCTTCATTCATGCTTTCCATGCGTCCGTTGATTATCTGCGCATGCTCGTTGATCACTTCTGACTGCTGCGCCATTATCGCCGTCAGTTCATCAAGATGCTGGCGTAGCGTTAAAATCTCTTCCTCGGCGGCGGCATGGTAATTCTTGATATAAAAATAACCGGCCAGCAGTCCGCCTACCAGCACTATGGTTAATATGATGTTCCAGATCAGTAATCCTTTATGCATTGCCCCCTCCTCGATTTGCGGAAAAACCAGAGCTAATCTTCATTATTAAAGTCCGCATCTTACGGTTTTTATTCTGGCGGTGCACTTCTTTTTCACCATTATAAGCTATCGGCTCGAATGTAAAAAACTATTCCCGGGATACTTACCCGGGAATAGTCAATTCAGCCAGTTACCGGCGTCATATTAGTATTCAGGGCGGAAACCATAGTACCAGACGATGATAACGGCAACAATGATGGTGGCTACCAAGGAAATGATAATCGCCAGCCATGGTGTTGGTGTGGGAACCGGGGCAGGTACGGATGGCGGCGCTGGTGCCGTTGGCACCGGATATTCCACCGCCGGGGCCGTTACCGACGGCACCGTGGATGTTATCACTACCGGCTGGACCGGTACCGGTTTGACGGTAAATGTCCCGGACAGCCCGTTGATGTCCACCTGATAGCTGCCGGACTTACCCTGAACGGTGAGAAAGGACACCTCCGCGGATTCGTGGCCGGCTATTTCGATAATCTGGCTGCCAATAGTCACGCCGTTAATCTTGAGCGTTACCTTGGTGCTGCCGGAGACATCGCCCGAATTGGCGATAACCGCACTGATGGTCGCTTCTTCCGCTATTTCTATTTCATTCGGTGATATAGTCAGGTTGCTGATGGTAAATTTCGCCGGTGCCGTATGTGTCATGACGCTGAAAATGGTGAAGTGGCTTATCTCAGCCGTGATGGTATTGGTTGCCGGGTCAATTGTTATATTTTCGGCATCGAGCAATACCCACTGATTGGTATCCTGGTCATAGTAACCTATGGTGAGGCTTTCTGGCCCCAGTTCGTTTGGTATCCAGTCCGGGTTATAGACGAAAGTGACCGTAATAGGTGGGTCAAAGGTAGCTCCATCCGGTTCAAGGTCATAGTTTAAACCGATGAAGCTCATATTTTGTGGTGGTGCCTGAGGATAAACTCTGGTTATGCGTACTTCAGGCAGTGGGTCACCGGCCTCGGTCTGACCGACGGTGCCTTCAGGAACCGATATAATGAGATTCTCATCATCCGACCTGAAAGTGATGTCCTGGGTAAAGACGCCTTCTGAAGTAGTAACATCACTGACTCCTCCGCCAGTGGTTGGTGGTCCCGGTGAACCGGAGCCATAGCCCTGACCATAGACGATGTACTGCTGATTTGGTTTTGGCAG
>CAYFVI010000175.1:0-2807 GCA_964346525.1 uncultured Dehalococcoidaceae bacterium | reverse complement strand
TTCTCGCCATTAACAATGCCTTTCTCTGCAGCCAGTTCCTCGCTCATCTCGACGAACGGCTCGGGCTGCATCTCGATCAACCAGGGATTGTTTCTGGTCATCTGCCCACCCTGCCAGTGCTCGCACAGCCGGTAGGTGCTGCATACTATGGGATATCTGTCCGGTGTTCCCTGCTCCTCCGGTCTCCAGATTTTGAACGCCGGGTTATTCTGCTGTTGCGATACCGGGTTCTGAATCGGAGATTCCCACGGTTCGTAGTGTTCCGGCAGAGGTCCTTCGGCCATTCCGGGGCCGAAGAAGCGGGCGTGACCTTCCGGCTTCATGATGAAGGGGTACTTGGTCTTTTCCGGGTCAACGGCCATCGGCGGCCAGCCGCCATCGGGCACATCACCCACCCATTTATCCCCCTGCCACTGGATAACCGGATGCTCTTTGTCCCACGGCTCACCATTGAGGTCAACTGAGGCCCGGTTGTAGATGATGCGCCGGTTAACCGGCCAGCACCAGGACCATTTTGGATATAGCCCGATATTAAAGGGGCCGGGAGTTAAATCGCGGCGAGCAGCCATATTGCCTTCTTCAGTGTAGCTGGCGCAGTAAAGCCAGTTTCCAGATGTAGTGGTACCATCATCTTTCAGCTTACCGAAGCTGGGCAATAACTTGCCGGTGGTAAGGTCGTAGCCGTTTATCTCCTTGGCTACCGCATGCACGTCCGGGTGCTCGTGTCCGTAGTTCCAGTTGAGCTGTGTAATAGCTTCGGCATTTGGGCCGCCCCCATTGATATATAGTTCCTTGAGCTTTCGGGCCAGCCAGTCCAGCATCCAGAGGTCGTCCTGAGCCACACCCGGGCCATCCGCGGCCTTGTAACGCCACTGACTCCAGCGGCCGCTATTGGTGACGCTGCCTTCCTTTTCGTAGGAACTGAGGGCGGGAAGGAGAAAAACTTCTGTCTTGATGTCGGCCGGGTTTACCCCGGGACGCCTCCAGAAATTGGCGGTCTCGGTCTCCCAGATATCGGTAACCACCAGCCAGTCGAGCTTGTCCATTGCCATCCGTTCCAGATTGGCATTGGGGCCGCCTACGGCCGGGTTCTGCCCCCAGCACATCAGACCTTTGATTATGCCGGAGTACATGGCTTCAAACAGCGAGATGTGGGAGTAATTGACCCCGCTTTCGATCTTGGGGAGGTAGTGGTAGCCGAACTGGTTACCTGCGGAGGCGGCATCGCCGTACCAGGCCTTGAGCAGGCTGACCATATACTTGGGCGTATGCTGCCACCAGTTGGCGCTCTTGGGGTCGTTGCTTTTTGGCGTAACCCGCTCCAGGTACTTATCCAGCGAGCTGTCAGTATTGAGCGGCGTTTTCAGGTAGCCAGGCAAAATATGGAACAGCAGGCAGTGGTCAGTGGAGCCCTGAACATTGGATTCACCTCGCATGGCGTTAATGCCGCCGCCGGCGATTCCGATATTGCCCAGTAAAAGCTGGAGGATGCAGTAGGAGCGAATATTCTGGGCGCCGTAGGTGTGCTGGGTGGTGCCCATGGCGTAAAGGATGGTGCCCGCCTTACCTACCCGGCCGCTGGCGGCGTATGTCTGACAGACCTGCAGGAAGGTATCGACAGGGGCGCCGGTGGTATTGGACACCATTTCTGGCGTGTAGCGGGCGAAATGCTTCTTCATGAGCTGAAAAACACAGTTGGGGTCTTTGAGGCTCATGTCCCTCTTGGGGATACCCTTATCGTCAAGCTGGAACTGCCAGCTGGATTTATCGTACTTTCTCTTATTACCGTCAGTTTCATTTGGACTGCCGGCATAGCCGGAGAAGAGCCCATCCAGCTCAGCAGGCCCTTTGAAGTCAGGGTTTATGAGGTAAGCGGCATTGGTATATTCCTTGATGTAGGTCATGTTGTAATTGCCGGGATTGCGGTCGATATCGTCCAGTACCCACTTAATCATGCCATTGATGAAAGCGATATCTGTGCCCGACCGCATGGGGCAGTAGATATCAGCCTTGGACGAGGTTCGGGTGAACCTCGGGTCAACGCTGATTAGCTTGGCACCCTTTTCTTTGGCTTCAGTGATATGGCCAAATGCTGCCGGGTGGTTTTCCGCAGGATTGGAACCGATGGCCATCATGACATCGGCGTTAGCGATGTCGTTCCAGTGGTTGGTCATGGCCCCTCGGCCGAACGTCTCCGCCAAACTGGCGACGGTGGGGGAATGTCATATACGGGCGTGGTGTTCGATATACACCAGACCGAGCGCCCGGGCTAATTTCACTAGGAGATAACATTCCTCATTATCTAAAGCGGAACCTCCAAGATTGGCAATGGCCTCGGTGCGGTTTACCAGGTCGCCCTTGCTGTTTCGCTCGATAAAATTGGCATCTCTGGTACCTTTAATCCGTTTCGCTATCTCCGTCAGTGCCCAGTCCCAGGATGTCTCCTCCCAATCAACGCCACCGGGGCGCCGGTACAGGACTTTGCTCAGGCGCCAGGGGTTATCTGCGGAAAGTTGTCGCATGGAGGCCCCTTTGGCACAGGCTGCACCCGGGTGGATGGGATGGTCAGGGTCACCTTCAATGTTGACCACTTTCCCGTCCTGCGTCGCGACAATAAAACCGCAGCCAGAAGCATCATAGGGGCAAATGGTGCTCTTTTCGCCTATCCTCTTTTTCAGAGGGAGGACATTGTGGGTTACCGCTTGAGCAAAATCGGGGTTAAGTGCTCCAAAAATAAAAATACCGCCTATAGCGGTACCAGACGTTTTGAGAAAATCTCTCCTGCTTAGCTCCATAATACCTCCTTA
>CAYFVI010000174.1:0-1799 GCA_964346525.1 uncultured Dehalococcoidaceae bacterium | reverse complement strand
ACGTTTTGTGCCTCCCATCGCCAGCGGTCAGGCGCTCGGCGCCTTCGCGCTTACCGAAGCGGGGGCGGGCAGCGACCCCGCCGCCATGGAGACGGCCGCCACGCGCCAGGATAACGGGTATGTCCTTAACGGCACCAAGATATTCATCACCAACGGCGCCGAAGCCGGCATTGTCGTTGTTTTCGCCACCATCGACAAAGCGCTGCGCCACAAGGGCGTCGCCGCCTTTATCGTGGAAAAAGATGCCCCCGGCTTTTCCGTGGGCAAGCATGAGCACAAGATGGGCATAAGGGGATCGTCAACCGTGGAGCTGGTCTTCGAGGACTGTTTTGTGCCGGAAGAAAATCGACTCGGCAACGAAGGCGACGGTTTCAAAATCGCCATCAACACCATAGACGCCAGCCGGGTGGCGGTCGCCGCCCAGGCGCTGGGCATCGCCCAGGGTGCCTTTGACCGGGCCCTGGCCTATGCCAAAGAGCGACAGCAGTTCGGCCAGCCCATCATCAACTTCCAGGCGGTGCAGTGGATGCTCGCCGATATGGCCACGCAGCTCGACGCTGCCAGGCTGCTTGTCTACCGCGCGGCTTACCTGCAGGAACAGGGACAGCCGTTCATCAAAGAGGCATCCATGGCCAAAGTCTACGCCGCGGAAACGTCATCGTTTGTGACCAATAAAGCCGTCCAGATATTCGGCGGCTACGGCTACGTCAAGGAATATCCGCTGGAACGCTACCTGAGAGATGCCAAAATCACCGAGATATATGAAGGCACCTCCGAGATGCAGCGCATGACCATCGCCCGGCAGTTGATGAAAGAAGGGTAAAAAGCCGGAGCTACTCCTTTTTCTTCTCCAGCCCCTTTTCCCGAGCCATCGCCTTGGTGCGTTTGCTTATCTCATCGGCTTTAGCGAGCAGCCATATCATGATGCCCAAGCAGACCAGAAAAATGCCGATGCCGATGGGCCCTGACCAGAAAAAGAGCAGCCATAAGTTTTCCATACTTCTCTCCCTGATTTATTTCCGCCTAATCCTCCAGAAAAAAGGTCGGGCTGGCGCCCTCGCCGGCGGAGTATTTATCGCCATGGAAAATCCTGGTCTCGGTCATCCTGACCCGCTTGCCCATTATCGCTTCCATCGTCACCTTCTCCGGGTCAATGCCGATTAGGTTTCCCATAATCCAGGGGCCTTCATCAAGCTCAACCAGCAGAATTATATAGGGCACCTCGTCCTCACGCCCTTCGGGGGCCACGTTGCAGGTGGTAAAGGTCTGTACCCTGCCGGTGCCTTTCAGTTCCAGAACCTCCAGCTCCGGGCTGGCACAACTGCGGCACACCATCTTCGGGGGCACGGTGACGGTGCCGCAAGTTTGGCATTTCAATCCCAGCAATTTGTTCTGCTTCAATGCTTCGCTGTATTCCTTATAGGTCAGCTTGTATTGCATCATTGCCTCCGAGCACAAAGCGACTTTTATTACCAGCCCCGTTGCAGAATCATATTGACCAGCGTGCAGCCATCCCCGCCCAGGGTATCGGTCATGCCGATTCTTGCTCCCTCCACCTGCCTTTCCGGCTCCACCTCCCCCCTCAACTGCCTGGCTATCTCATAGACCTGGCCGGCACCGGTGGCGCCGATGGGATGCCCTTTCGCCTTGAGACCGCCGGAAGGATTGATGGCCACTTTTCCGCCGATATCGGCCTCGCCCTTCATCCAGGCCTCACCGGACGTGCCAAAATCGAAAAAGCCGAGGCTTTCCGCGGCAATAAGGCTGGCAATGCTGAAGCAATCGTGCAGTTCGCAGAC